>NZ_PGDQ01000011.1 GCF_003073135.1 Euzebya rosea | reverse complement strand
CCTCGAACCCCTCCTCGACCGGCCCGACGACCAACTAGCATCCATCCCCGCAGTGACCAACTGAATCAAGCGCACGGGCTTCTACACCACCCGATGGGACTCCATCCAGGCAAGGCCCCAACTTTGGGACGGTTAGTGCCGTACCTAGGTTTGGTCGACTGTTCTGAACCGGAGGGAGTGCTAGGCGTGAGTCGTATGCGCTGGGACAAGGTTGGGATAGAGGACAGGCGGCGGCGGAACACACCAAGGGGGATCATCCCCGAGGTCGCAATCTTCGATCGAATATCTGGAAGGGAAGGCCCGACCGCCATCGACCCGGACGCCCAGCGGCTGTGGGACCTCGCACACCGACCGCCTCGCCGGAGTAGTGCTCTCAGTGCGGTGCTGGTCAGTCGACTGCTGGAGGAATGGGGTTCGACCGACGGCGTTGACGCCGACCTTCTGAAGCTACTGAAGCCGCTCAGGAAGACCGGGGGCGTGCCAGGCCCTGTACTTCTGGAGTTGATGGCGGACCATTTCGACCAGCTCACTCCCGCCACTGCATCCAGCTTGGCCGAATGCTTAGGCCTCGCACGCCGCCGGGACTCCGCCCGATTCGTGCTCGATGCAGAACTGGCGCGGCCGGGCCGGCTTGCCCGAAAGCTGTCACGACCTGGCGAGGAATAGATAGGCGTCCCCGGACGCAAGGAAAGCCGGGGGGATGGAACATGGACATGAGTGGTCGGTGGTCAGTTGCATCCAGACCGTTGGAGAACGAACTCCTCCACGGTTGTCATGGTCAGCTCTGGGCTCGACGCGCCTTGACGGCAGTAGGAACGCCAAACGTTCTTGCGATCTCGGAAGGCCGACAGCTTTCGTACTCGCTTGGAGACGTGCAACCGGATCGCATGATGGCCGTCCACAACGGGGAAGCGCACATCCACAAAGGAGTTGACAGCATTGCCGTCATAGAAGCGGTCCCGGACTTGACTGCGTATCCACAGGTGAAGGCGGTCCTGCCAGTCATCACCCTTATAGCCCAGGATTCCTAGGTCATCAAGGAGCCCGCGACACTTGCCGGTCTTATCGTTCACCCCAACCCAGAGAAGGCCGCCATCAGTGTTCAGGAAGGCGCATACCGTTTTCAAGCACTCGTCTAGCAGGGCTTCGTTGCGGAGATCCTTGGCCGTGGCATTGGGATCGTTTGCGGCTCGACCGACGTCAAAGAGCAAAGACTCCTTGAATTCTTGGCCGCTGTGCTCGCCGGTCACAAGCTCTTTGTCGTAGGCCGTCAGCCATTCCGGGAGGGCTGGGGGCCTGAGTGTGTGGACGGCATCCATTCCGATGCCAAGTGCAGGTTCGACGATGATCTGGTGAACTTGCAGGTACTCTGTCACGATTCGGGGGCCCTGCAAAGGCGATTGTTCCAAGCCGGCCTCGGAAAGCAGTTGTCGGAGCGTCATCTCGACAGGGCCCTGCCGGAGTTCCGCGAGAACCTTCGGCATGTCGATCATTACTAGTGCAGCTCCACTGCTGTCAGCGAGTGGACGGTCTGAGCGAGGGTCTTAGCGCGGTGGTCCCAGAACTTCTCTATCTCAGCTGGCGACTGGATATCCTGCTGAACGAGAATCTCGAAGGCCGTCTCGTCGATTCTGGCAGGCCCAAAGACGTCCTTGCGCGTTAACCATGACATATTGGTTTCGGCAAGGGCTACGCCCGGTCGCTTGGCCCGCCACTTGTTGTTTGAGGGCCGAGAGAGGGGGACCAAGTTGGCCACGCTGCCAACGCGGTCGCTTTCCTTCCACTCCTGGCGGACAGTCCCCGGAACAGTGTCGTTGATCCACCCTAGAGGGAAGATGTGGTGAAGGTCTGAGGCGACACCGCTTGGCCAGCTGATGTCCTCCATGTTCAGTAGGTCCTTGGTGGCTTGGGCGTAGATAGGGAGCAAGAGAGCCTGCCGAAGCGCTCCCCGGCTTGAATCACCGTGGGCGGCAGCTTCGGCTAGTTCGTCGACGGTGCGGACGCTGTCGCCTGCGAACATCAGCTCCAGGCGGTCAGTCGCGTGATCGATCCAATCTTGGTCCGTCGGGTGCTCGGGGCGATCGAGGAGCACCTCCTTGAGAAACTTCAAGTCGGCGCCGATCTGGGTTAGGAATCCCTGGTCGTACCGAGTGGCCAACGCGTTGCGCCAGAAGAAGGCGCGAAAGAGTCCGTCGATATCGGACTTTTGGAAGGGGGTGACGTCGCCGTAGTCCCGGTCGAGGTGCCAGCGAAGCGATACGTAGACCGCCGCCATGACGGGGTACGGGCAACGCTTGTACGGGAACCTGCCTCCGGCGACAACTTCCTGAAAGTCGGCTAACCAACTCGCAAACTTTGCCGTCGACTGCATCGCCTCAGCCCAGTGTTCGGTAGGTGTGTGGAGAAGGTCGGCTGCTTTGACTGAGCGGATAGCTGGAGCTCGCCCACCGATTACTCGCGCACTCGGCTTGTTGTTGGCTGCGACGTGGCATGCAGTCACGATCTGTGCCACGAGCTCAGGACGGTCGCTCTTGCTGCTCCATCCTTCCGCTCCAGGCAACTTGCCGAGATCCTCGAGCCACTCGCGAAGGTCGAGGCCGCCCTGCCCCTCTTCGTCGACGCTGTCCGCGTAGAGCCATGAGTGGATAAGGTCGACGGTCGACACCTTGGTCCCCGTCGTGTTCAGCGTCTCGAAGATCTCGCAGATTTCCGCCAGACCGTAGTCGGGCGGCACGGCGTATGTCGCTAGCCGCGTCTTGTTCAGGCGCTCGAACGCTTGCTCGAGAGCGTGCTGGCGGCGGGCACGTTCCTGCTCAGAGGGCACGGCATCCGCCGGGTATTTACCGGGGTCATTCACTTCGTAAAGGGCGTCCATCCAGTGCTTCATGAACGCTTTGTCTTCAGGCACTGCCAAAGGAAAGTAGCCGCGGCTCAGCGGGGACGTGTCCAATCCCATCTGCTTCTCCTTGGCCGCTTTGAAAAATTCGACGGGGCGGACATCGCGAGTCTCAGTGAGGTTCAGGTAGAAGCCACCCGCGAACTTCATGCTGCCATGTGTTTGCCGCAAGCCGCCGAATACCATTGCGATCGCTGTGCTTCGCTGTCGGCCGTCAAGGACCGCGTAGTGCTTGTTTGTTCGGAGGTCGTTCTCCCCGAACCACTCTGTCGCATCCGCAAAGCCCGGGAGGCTCACATGCTCGAGAGCGAGTCCGGAGTTGTCTGGTTGCTCCCACAGCGTGGCCATCCCGATTGGCTTCGCTTCGAGAATTGAGTTGGCCAAGGCCTCGATGTCGCTCGTCGACCAGACGAACTCACGCTGGAAACGGGGGATCAACCACTCCCCGTTTCGTAGCAGCCCGAGGAGTTCCTCCACCGTGACGGCACTGACCTTGATCTCTGACATGCACTCTCCCTACGACTAATGGGCGGCCAGGTTAGGCCAGACCGTCAGCTCAGGCCCAAGGAAGCTGAAACCAAGCCGGGAATACTGAGGATCTGCGTGGGGGTCTGGTCAAGGAGCGACCGAGCAGTTCAGCCCCGAGGTGCGGGTACGAGCGTTTCGGATGGATCGGGTGCACCGGGATGCCTGCGCTAGCCAGTGGCAGGCGATCACCTCGACCGCAAGAAGGTAGGCTCTTCGCTGAAGCGCGGCGCTTGTGGGTCCGGCTCGTCGAGAGCGATAGTGGCGACCGGCTGGGGTGATCACGGCGCGAGCGGTGCGGATCACAGGGCTGGAGCGAGACTCCTAAAGCCGGTGACGCTGGTAGGCGATGCCGGTATACCCGCCCGAATCACCGTAGTGGCCGAGCTGATGGCTCCGTGAGAGAGATTAACGAGTTGCCCTTGCCGTTCGCCGTCGCGGGGGGACGGCGGAATCATTCTGGCGGCATGGCCCGTAACCGTCGTCGCCGATGCCTACCAAGCCGGCATTATGCAGGCCCCCGACGTGGCGATGTGAAACCCCTGAGGGGCGGGAAGTCACCCGATGGCCTCTGAAGGCCTTCGAGCCCACCGACCCGCGGCTCGACACCCGACGATGTGCCCGACGGGCCACGCCGCCCACTGGTGGACCCTCAGTCGCCCAGGTAGATGCCCTCCGGGGCGACGTCGAACGGGCGGGGTGGGTGGATCGAGTTGTCCAGCAGTGTGCGGTCCCCGAGGGGCTCGGCCAGCTCGACGGTGAACGGGGTGGCCGGGTTGCTCGGGCAGGCAGCGTTGCCGTCGCGGGGCTCGACGGCGATCAGCAGCTCGATCGCATCGGTCGACTCGACCTGCTCGACCAGGCGCACGCGGCCGTCCGCGTCCTCACCGGAGTTGCAGGCCATCTCCACCACCAGCAGCTCGACCGTGGTCGCCGTCGGGTCGGGCTCGGTGGCCAGCCAGACCTGGGCTGCGCCGAGGCCCTCCAGCACCCGCTGCGGGGCGCACTGCGACGCCTGGCTGAGCATCCAGCCCTGCACGTTGGTCGCGTCGACGTCCTCCACCGCGACGATGTCGTGAGTGCGCAGGATGTCGTCATCGGGGTCCTGCGGCTGGGTCAGCTCACGGGCGACCACCAGCCGGTCGTCGGCCTCCTCCAGCACGAACCAGCCGTCCAGCCCGTCCGGGCCAACGGACTCCTGCAGGACGACGTATCCGGGGTGCTCCCCGAGCTCGGTGGCCGGACGTGTGCCGTCCCAGGCGCTGGCCGGGTACGGGGCGGAGAAGCAGCTGAACAGGGCCTCGCCAGCCGTACTGCCGGCAGCGTTCTCGACCGGTCTGGGTGAGGTGGTCTCGGCCGGGGAGGCCGCACCCCCCGGGTCGGCGGCGGTGTCGGCGCACCCAACGAGCAGCAGGGCGAGGAGGAGGACCAGCGGGCGGGAGGACATCAGCGGCTCCAGGGGGCGGGCATGCCCTCGAGGTCGAGGGACTGCGTCGGCGGGTCTGACGCCGGCCACCGCGGGTGGGTTCCCATTGGATCGAGGTGACAGCCCTACCGGGCAGCACCGCGTTGTTGTTCGGTCAGTCCCAGTACGAAGTCCAGTCGGTCGTCAGCGGAGCGGCTCCAGCATCGCCGCCAGGGTGGCCCGGTCCTTGTCGAGGTGGCGCTGCTTGGTCGCTGCCGAGCACTCCATGACCGACGCGCATCTGATGTCGAGGGCCTCAGCGACGGTGGCGAGGATCGCGGTCAGGTGGTCGGGCCTGACGCCGTACGGCTCGGGAAGGTCGACGCTGGTGAAGTGCATCGGGTCGAGGACGTCCAGGTCGAGATGGATGTGGACGGCCGAGGCGCCGTCGAGGCCGGCCAGCACCTTCTCGACCGGGGCGTCGACGGGGAGTACGGGGATGGCGTGTTCGTCGATCCAGCGCTGCTCCTCCGGGTCGGTGGCTCGCACGCCCAGGTAGACCAGTCGCTCCGGCGACTCGGCCATGGCGATGCGAGCGGCCATCCCGTGCACGGCGCCGGAGGGTGAGCTGATCACCGTGTTGGCGTCGGCGACGGACGAGCCCTGCCACAACGGCACGGCGATGGTCAGGGGCGACGCGGACTCCGGGGTGGTGGGCATCCCGCCACGCTAGTGCGAGCCGGCGAACCGACGCTGTAGCGCCCGGCCCGTGGTCAGCAGCGACGTCGGCGCCACGATCCTCGCCGCGTCCAGCAGCAGCCCCGCGGGCGGCGCCAGCCGACGCGGGCGGTCGACCATGGCGCTGGCCAGCATGTTGGCGGCCTGCTCCGCCGTCAGGGCCGGCACTCCCTCGTAGCTGGCCGTCGGGGCGATCATCTCGGTCCGTACCAACGGCAGGTACGCCGACGTCACGCGGATCCCCTCCTCCACCAGCTCCGCCGCCACCGACCGGCTGTACGCATCCAGCGCCGCCTTGCTGCCCAGGTACGCCGCGAACTTCGGCGGGGTCGCCAGCACTCCCAGCGTCAGGCAGTTCACGATGTGCCCGGCCCCCGCCTCGAGCATCCCCGGGAGGACCCGGTGCATCAGCCGGACCGGCGCCAGGTAGTTGAGCTGCACGGTCCGCTCGACGTCGTGGAACCGGTCGAAGGAGTCCGTCACCCGCCGACGGATCGACCGGGCCGCGTTGTTCACCAGCACGTCGACGCGCCCGTGCGCGGCCAGCACCTCCTCCGCCACCGCATCCAGCGCCTCCAGGTCCGACAGGTCACACGCATGCACGGTCGCCGTCCCGCCGTCGGCGCGGATCTCCTCCGCAAGCTCGGCCAGCGCGTCCTCCCGACGGGCGACCAGGGCGACGGTGGCCCCCGCCCGACCACACTGCAGCGCCAGCGCCCGACCGATCCCCGCCGACGCGCCCGTGACGAGAACGGTCCGACCGCCGAGGGCGCGCCGCAACTCCTCCTCCTGTGGGGGCTTGATGCGGGGCCCGCCCATGGTGACGGAGTAGGCGGCGTTGGCGACTCGACTGCGGGTGCTCATGGCGGTCAGTCTCGCAGCCGCCACGCCCACCCCCCGTCACCCGCCAGCCCGGCGGAGGGACGACCGGGTCAGCGCCAGTGGAGGGGTTCGCCGAGCGTGACGGTGACCGACCGGGCGGCGGTGTGCTCGCCGGAGGACCGGAGCAGGCCGTCGGCGCCGATCAGCATCCAGCTGACCCCGAGGCCACCGATGTGGGTCGCCTGATCACCCCTCCACTGCTCCTTCCACACGCTCTCCCCGACGGCGACGGTGCTGTCCAGCACGAGGATGTCGGTGGTCGAGCCGTCCCGCGTGGCCTCGTGGAGCAGCGCGGCCGCGGCCATGGGGGTCAGCCCCGCCGAACCGGCCGTGTCGGCCTCGTGCAGGAACGCATCGACCCGCGTCCCCAGCACGGTCGCCGTGTCGGCCGCCGCGCGGGCCCGGTCCACGTCGGGTTCGTGGGCGGCGAGCCACTCCTCCAGCGCGGTGATCCTCGCCTGCAGCTCGGCCCGGTCCTCGCCGCTGTCCAGCCGGTCGTCGTGGGCCTTCACCAGGCCCGCCAGGACACCGCGTTGCCGCGTGACCTCCGCCGCACGTCCTCCTCGCAGGTGCTGGGCGGTGAACGAGGCTACCTCGTCGGCAACCCGGTCGCGGGTCGTGGCGAGGGTCGCCAACGCCTGGGTGACCTCGTTGTCGGGGATCGTCGTGCACGACGCGATGCGCACCGCCACGTCCCGCTGGCGCAGGCTCCGCGCGACAGCCGCGACGACGACCTCGTCGGCCACCGACACGGTGCTCGGCCGGACCGTCACGTCGGTCTTCAGCAGCTCGAGCACCGCCGGCGCCGCCTTCGCGACGGCCTCGACGCCCTTGAGTGCGGTGATGACGGCTCCCGGGAGGGCGGCCATCAGGATGTCGCGCATCCCGTCGACGTGGTCGAGCCGCACGGGTTCCGGCAGGGTCACGGGAGTGGCAGCAGCAGGCGGGACGAGCGACGCGCTGGCGGCCTCCAGCCGGTCGGTCAGCGCAGCCACCTCGGCCATCATCTTCCGGGCCCGGCTGCTGGCGTGGGTGACGTCGAGGTCGGTGACGACCAGCACGGTCCGCCCGGCGATCGCCGTGTCGTGCACGATGCGCTGCACGACCCCGTCGGCCAGGTCGTCGGCCGCGTCCTGGGCGATCAGCCGTGGCAGCTGGGACTCGCCGTCGCCGACGTCCAGCGACCGGTCCGGCACGTCGACCGACAGGTCCGGCATCGTCGCCGTGGCCCCCTCCGCGATCGTCTTGCGGTACCCGGCCAGCCGCGCCTCCCGCTGGAGCGCCTGCTCCTCCGCGTCGAGCACGATCTCCTGGTCTGCCATGGCGCACCTCCAGCACGCGTGACGAGCCTGTGGAGGGATGCTACGCCCGTACGGCGGGGGAGCGGGGCCGGGACGCGAAGGTTCCGTCCGTCAGGGCTGACGGAGGGCGCCGTGCACAGTGCCGTCGGACGTGGTGCGAACCGAGCACCGCGCGGGGGCAGCGGTCGACGCCACGCCGTCGACCCCACACCGCCGACCGATCGCAGAGGACAGCCCTGATGCACACCGAGCCCGTCACGCAGCCCGCACCGTCGAGGAAGGACCGCCGCACCTTCCTCGTCATCACCGTCGTGATCGCCGCCCTCCTCGGCGGCGTGGCGGTCAACAACTACGCCACCAACCAGCAGACGCTGGACAACCTGGCCGCCGCCCGTTCCGACGTGGCCGCCCTCGAGGAGGACAAGAACGCGTTGTCCTCCGCCCTCGACGGCGTGACGACCGAACGCGACGAGCTCGTGGCCCTGCTGGACGACGCGACCAGCCAGCTCGACGACACCACCACCCAGCTGCTGGATGCCCACGCCGACAACGAGGCCCTGGTCGAGGAACGCGACGACGCGTTGGCTGCGGAGCAGGCGGCCAAGGCCGAGACGGTCGCCCTCCGTGAGCAGTACGACCCGCAGATCGCTGCCGAGCGACAGGCCGCCCACGACGCCGGTGTTGCCGCTGACTGTGCGTCCTCCATCGACGCCGGCGCGATCCTCCTCCGTTCCTGGGACGACGACTTCGCGTCCCTCGACGGGGTCGACCGCCAGACCTACGAGGCCGCCGTCGACGCCTGCGCCACCCCGGTGATCGCCCAGGGTGTCCGGGGTCGGTGCCAGGACCCGGTCGACGTCGAGCAGGTCGTCCGCGACCCCGACGCGTTCACCGGCGACTGCGTCGAGCTCGTCGTCGACATCGTCCAGTTCGACCAGGCCACCGGCCCGTGCGGCTTCCGTGCCTACTTCGACACGACGGCCCACCGGTGGTCCCACCAGTACAAGGGGGACAACGGGATCTTCGCGGCCGCCGACCCTGCCCGTTCCTGACCGCCGTCGGCGTCGACGACGTCGTCCGGGTCTGGGCCGAGATCCGCGGCGAGCTGTCGTACTCCACCACCCTCGGCGGCACCAGCCACGCCGTGTCGTTCCACGTCGTCGACGCCGAGCTGATCACCGACAACTGACCCCTGCTGGGCGACGACTCGGTGGGCCTCCCCGTGGAGCTCGATCGGCGTCCGGGTTAGTGGTCTACTCGCCGACCATGGACGCCGTCACCCCCCACCCGGTGGGGAGGATCGCCTCCCCGTTGACCAGCCGTTCGGACGCACCCCGTCAGGGCGACGAGGGTGCGCCGACAGCGCGGATCGTGCTGGACGCCGCGGCGGGACCGGCCATCGAGGGGCTCGCCGTTGGCGATCGCATCGTCGTCCTCACGTGGTTGCACCTCGCCGATCGCGACACCCTCGTCGTCCATCCGCGGGGCGACCGTTCGCGACCGCCGGCCGGCGTCTTCGCCACCCGCTCACCGGACCGGCCCAACCCGATCGGACTGCACGAGGTCACCGTCCAGGCGATCGACGGCACCCCGGTGCTGGACCTCAAGCCCAGCCTCGGCCCGGTCGACACCCGCTGACGCATGCTCCGGGCGTGCTGAACCGTCGACTCGAGGACCGGATCATCGAGCACGAGCGTCGGCACCACGGCGACGCTGCGTAGCGACGACGTCGGGATCACCCTGCCCGGCCCAGATCCGCCCCATGGATCAGCCGGCGTCGGCCTCGTAGGCCTCGGTCAGCAGGTCGAGGAGCGTCGGGGTGACGTCGGTGGGCGTCCGCAGGTTGTAGGTGTGGAAGTGCGACGAGCCGTAGGACTGGACCTTCAGGTCCGGACGAGGGCGGGTCACGACTCGGGGGAGCTTGACCATCAGCGCCACCCACCGGGTCCTCGTCCGCAGCTGCGCGAACGTGCTGGACCGCTTGACGAACAGGCCGACCTGGACGGGCTCGACCAGCGCGTCAGGCATCTGGGCGAGGTGGTCCAGCACCGGCTGGACGACCGGCGGTTCGTGTGGTGGGGCCGTGGCCAGGTACTCCTCGAGCGTCAGGCCGGGGGAGCAGGTGTGGCCCTGCCGCGGCTTGCCGAACTGCCGACCGCACTCCGGACACGTCCATCTCGTGCCGAGGCATCCCAACGTCAGTGCACATCCCGCTTCGGGGCCAGTGCCCGGGCGCGCAGCGCGGTGAGGGCTGCGGCCCGTCCCGTCTCCGACAGGCCTCGGTCGAGACCCTTGTCGACTGCGACGAAGCCGTGGATGGCACCCCGGCGGTACAGCACCCCCAGTGCCCAACCAACATCTCGGGGATCCACTGGCGCACCACCTCCAGGAGACCACCCGAGCTCGGTCACGAGGGCCGCGACCTGCCGTTCGAGCACGCCGTGTCGACCCGGCGCCCCGTCGACGAGCAGCAGGGCCAACGCCACCTCGCCCACTGCGGCGTCGAAGTCGTCGCCGTCGACCCAGCTCTCCGCCGCCGATCGCCAGCGACTGGCGACGTCGGCCAGCGCCCCCTCGCCTGTCGGGGTGAGCACCAGTGTTCGTTTGGTACGGCGAGCCAGCTTGGTTCGCCTCGCCATGTCGTGCAGCTCCGCGACGAGCGGCTCGTCCACCTCACCTCGACCGGGGAAGCCAGCGAGCGACCAGCTGTGGTCGTCGGCGATCCGGCGCACGAGGGTGGGCGGCAGGTAGTGCTTGGCGGTCAGCCCGAGTCCCTCGCTGCATGCCTGGAGCAGCTGGGCCAGGGGTGCCGTCGCGGTCTCGGCGTCCGTCGGCACCTCGGTCGGGTGGAGGAGGTGCGTGGCGACGCGCGTGAACAGCGAGGTCGCGGCCGGGGATCGGTGACGAGTCACCCACGTCTGCACTCGCTCGGCCAGAATTGCGTCCAGCAGGGTGCCGCCCTCGAGCTCGCCGTCGCTGGGCTCGTTCAGGGCGGCCCGGGCGATGCGCTGCTGTGCAGCCCGCCATCCGCGGGTGCCGGGGGTCAGCTCCTCCCGTTCCCATGCCGCCCCGAGGGCCGCTCCGACGCGACTCCGTGCGGTTGCCTCGACGATCCCCATGATGTCGCCCCAGACCAGTCCGTCCAGCTCGTCGGCGGGGTCGATGTCGGGCGGGGAAACGGCGGACCTGGCCTCGGCGGCGTCGAACGCCCGGAAGCCGGCGCCTCGGTCCTCCTCCCACGCGGCAAGGACTTCTCGGGTCTGCGCGTCGGTGCAGCGAGCGGCCATCCGGTCGCGGCCGGCGTGGGTGAACGCGGCTGCCAGGTCGTCGATGATCTCGTCCCGTGAGGTGGCGTCGACGTGCCACTTCGTGGGCAGCTCGTACCACAGGAACCGCTCCAGGGCGTGGGCGTCGAGGGCGTCCAGGTCGTGCCCACCGGTCGTCCACTCGAGCACCTGCTCCACGTGGTCGTGGCGTCCTTCGTCCGTCATGCGGTCAGTCTCGGTGACCACGCCGCGGCGGTCGTGGAACGCTCGCGGGTCCAGCGCGTCGTTGATCGCCGCGATCGACGCCTGGAGGACGACGCACGCACCCACGTCGCCTGCCCGGACGTCGACTTCGCGTCAGGATCGATCCGCCCAGAGGGGACTGTCGAGGATGTCGGGGCAGCCCGGGTTGTCGTGGCCGAGGTAGTCCCTGCGGTCGGTGTCGAGGGTGACTGACCCCAGGGTGGCGGGGCCGACCGGTGCCATGAGGTCTGCCGGGTCGTCCCCGACGTGTCCGTCCGTGTGGTTGGGTGCGCACTCCCCGACGGCGCCGAGGGCGTCGCCCAGCTCGTGGGCCACGAGACGGCTTGCCCGCGATGGCCACGCTGACGTGGTCGACGGCTGCACGTCGCAGTTGCCGAGGAAGATGACCACCCCGTTCGGCCCGCCCAGGCCACAGGGGCTCAGAGGGCCGGGCACGGTGGTCGTCGCGGCCGGGACCAGCACGACGGGCACCGCGCCGGGGTTGACGTCGGAGCGAGCTCGAAGGGCGTCCAGCACGATGCCGGTGGCGTCCTCGCTGTCGCCGAGAAGCTCCTCGGCCGACATGCGCAGGTCCATCTTCCGGGTCGGCGTGGGGTCGACTCGCAGGGTGCGGCCGGTGGTTGACCCCAGCCACCCGATTGCCAGCGCGGCCTCGTGGTCGAAGGCGCCCATCAGGTTGTCGGACACCGCCACGTCGTCGAGCTCGACGGCGATGAGGGCAAGGGTCGGTCCGTGGACGTACGGGTTTCGACCGTCGACGATCACCATCGCGGCCAGCAGCGCGACGAGGAGCGTCGTGACTTTCCACCGAAGGCGTCCTCGCGTTCGGGATCGCGGCCGGGTGGCTCGCTCGGCGGCGCTGAACTCGGTGAACTTCGCCTGGGCGACGAAGTCGTCGTCGAACAGCGGACGCGGCAGCGACTCACGCTTGGCCGATGGCGGCGTGAAGGACCAATCACCATGCGCGGACCCGGCGCCGTCGGACTCCATCACGAAGCTGATCGGATGGTCTTGGCTGAGACTTGAGCAGGTGCGCGGTGCCACCCACGTGATGGCAAGTGATTGCTGCGTGTGGGGGTCGCCGGGGGCGATTCCGGGCCGTCCCGGTCCTCGTCAGACCTGACGACCCGGTGGGGGCACAGTTCCTGCCGGACGTGGCGCGACCCGCGCGCCGCGACGGGGTGGACGGTGCAGGACGCCACGGGGGCCTCGGTGGCTCGAGCCGACGGCGTCCTGTCCCGCCCCCGCGAACGCAGACGTGGAGAACGACCATGAAGAAGATCGCCCTGACCATCAGCGCCCTGGCGCTGGCGCTGACCGGACTGATGCCCGCGACCGCCAACGACGACGGCTCCTGCTACACCGATGACGTGGGGGAGCGGGAGGTCCACAACCCGACGGGCGACCTGGTCGTCGCCTGCGCCTTCGGGTTCGGCGAGGCCATCATCCTCGACTGGCACACCCGCGAGGTCCCCGACTCCTCCTACGACGACGAGCGCACCTTCTACCGGGCCCGCCTCCGGGACCTGGACACCGGACAGAACTTCCAGATCGGCCTGGCCTGCGACTGGGCCGACTACGAGCTGTGGAACCCGTGCGGCGTCTACGTGATCGACCACGGCGCGAACGGCTACAGCTTCCCGCGCGAGGTCCCACGTCAGGGCTTCCACGTTGAGATCCGCGAGGAGTCCTGGGGCATCCGCCTCGTCCTGTGGAACACCTTCCCATACGGGCGGGCCTACGGCGTGGAGATGTCGGTCACCGGACGCGGCCCCGGCTACCAGCCCGATCGTGACTGCCTTCTCTCCAACAGCAACCACTGGGCCGAGAGCTGTCCCAAGCCGCAGGGCGGGCACTACGACTCCACCCCCGTCATGCCGATCAACACCAACCACTCCATCGACGGTGGGGCGGTCGAGGCGAGGGGGCCGATGAGCGACTGCATGTGGTTGGACTACGTGGACCACTTCCGCGACGAGTACGGCCGGACCAACGGCAAGCAGATCCTGTACAGCTACGGCCCGACCATCGGCGGCGACCGCTACGGCGGCTGGGACGGCTACTGGTGGAACGAGGAGGACGCCCGCACCTACCGCGCCGAGGTCACCGGGATCCCGCGTGTCTGCCACGGCGGTCCTCGCAGCACCGGTACCGGCAACGGGCCCCAGCCGGGCGTCGGCGGCTAGACCGTTCCGAGCGCGTAGCGGTGGAGGGTCACGCCGTTGGGGAACGACGACTGCTCCAGCAGCTCGCACTGCACCGGGGCGTCGAGCGCGTCGAACAGCGGTCGACCCTCCCCCAGGATCGCGGGGTGCACGAACAGCAACAGCTCGTCCAGCAGGCCGGCTCGCAGCAGCTGGGTCGCCAGCGTCGCCCCGCCCACGCCGACGTCACCGTCGGTCTCGGCGCGGATGTCCGCGAGCTGGTCGAGCGCCCCCTCCCCACCGACGACGCGGGTGTTGTGGCCGGCTTCGGTCCGCGAGTCCGACACGAGGACCTTGGGCATGGTCGTCCAGATCCGTCCGAAGTCCCGCAGGTAGTCGTCGAGGGACTCGTCGTCGGCGGCGGCCGGCCAGAACTCCTCCATGATCTCGTACATCACCCGGCCCTCCCACATCATCGCCAGCCCTCGGGCGCGGGCGTTGAACTCCTCGTGCAGGGTCCGGTCGATCCGCGCCCAGTCGGCGCGTCCGTTCTCCCCGACGGTGTGCTCGATCCGGAGGTCGAGGCTGGTGTTCATCCAGTAGACGGTGCGTCCCATGGCTGCACCGTAGGACTCGGTTCGGTCCGCGTCGCCTCGTCCGGTCGGGCACCACCGGCGGGGCTGGCCGAGCCCGATGTCACACCCCCTGCGTATGGTGCGAAGTACGTCGGATCAGGCAGGTCGATCGGTTCTCGGAGGAGGTGGCACGGCGGTGGAACCCGGGGTGGAGGTCGGGTGGGACGAGCTGGTTGACGTGCTGCGTGCCGAGGGTGTGGGCGACGTGCCGATCGGCGTGTGGATGACGGCGGAGGAGCTGTCACGGGTTGCCGGGGTGGCCGGTTGCGAGGGGGAGCCGGTGTCGGCGGTGACCCGCGCGTTGCGTGGGCTGGGCGACCTCAACGCGTGGTTGGCTGGTGGGGGAGCGGCGGGCGACGTCGCGTCGCTGCGGACGGTGGTCGAGGGGTTGGCCGGGCTGGACGCGGCGCTCTCGGCGGCACGGTTGCGGGCCATGCTGGCCGCGCGGGAGGCGGGGCTGCCGGACGCCGACGGGGCCGTGTCGTTGCAGGCGTGGGCGACCTCGGCGATGGCCTTGTCGACCGCCACCGCGACGAGGGAGGTGCGCCTGGCCGAGGGGCTGGCGGACCGGCCCGACGTCGTGGACCTGCTGCAGTCCGGCTCGATCTCCCACGACCACGCGGCCGGGATCGTCGCCGCTGCCGAACGTCAGGCGGCCGACCAGGAAGCCGCGGCCCGTGCGCGCGCTGCGGCGGAGGACGAGGAGCGGGAACGTCGGCGCCGGGCCGACCAGCTGGCGCAGGCCGAGGCCGAGTCGATGGCCGAGCGCACGAGGCTGGCTCGTGAAGCGGCCGAACGCGAGCGGCAGCTGGCGCAGGAACGTGCCGAGCGTGCGGCTGCGGAGGCTGCAGAGGAGGCGGCGGCGCGGCGGGCCAGGCAGGACGCCTTGCTGGAGTCCGCGACGTCAGGGGCCTCCCCTGATCAGGTGAAGCGCCGGGCCGCCCAGCTGCGGACTGGCGACGCTGACGCGTTGGAGCGGGCGGTCGCGGCCCAGCGGTCCCGACGGTCGGTGCGGACGTGGACTGACCGCACAACCGGTCAGCGGGTCCTGCGGGTCGACCTCGTCGATGACGACTACGAGATGTTGACCGCCGGGCTGCAGGCCTGCGCGACGTTCGACCCGCCGAAGACGCCGGACGCGGAACGCCGCACCCCTGAGCAACGGCGCTACGACGCGTTCGTCGACCTTGTCGGTGCGGGGCTGAAGGCCGGCGAGCTGCCGACCACCCGGGGGGTCCGTCCGCACGTGACGGTCACGGTGCCGGTCGACACGTTGACCGGTGATGCCGACCTGCCGGGTGTGGGTGCGTCCGGGGTGACGTTGTCACCGGAGACCGTCCGGCGGCTGGCCTGTGACGCCCGGCTGACCCGCGCGGTGCTGTCACCGACCGGCATGCCGCTGGACATCGGCCGTGCGACCCGGGTCTGGACCGCAGCGCAGCAGCGGGCGGCCGAGCTGCTGTTCGGTGGTTGTGCCTTCCCGTCCGCCGACGGGCAGCCGTGCGGTCGACCCATGGCATGGACTGACCTTCATCACGTCACCTGGTGGCGTCACGGTGGCCGGACCGATCGGGCCAACGGCGTGCCGCTGTGCCGACATCACCACAACGCCGTCCACCACGACGGCTGGCGGCTGGCGTTCGACGTCGAGACGGGCACGGTCACGATCAAGCGGCGCCGGAGCGGCACGACGGTCAAGCGGACAACGGTCTTCCCGCGCGACAACCCGCGGGGTGGTCCGCCACCCGACAGCAGATCTGGCGACGACCGACTACCCATCTGACCCGCACCCCGCCGCCGGCGGGGCCGCTGGGCTGCCCGGAGTCGCACGGATGCCGGGCCGCTCGACGAGCAGGCCCCGGACCCGTGCGGAACGGGCGGTAAGGCGTGGTGGTGCCGGCGGACTCCGCCCGGGGCAGCGTCGGTGGGTTCAGTCGTGCGGTCAGCAGCGGTGGTGGCCGATCGCCGGGGAGGCCAGCTCGAGGTCCTGCTCCCGGCGGTCCGAGGGCTGCGGGCTGCCGGTCAGCCGCGGTCGTCGTCGATGGCGCGGGAGGCCAGCTCGAGGCCCACGCCGGGCGGCACGCCGAGCTCGCGCAGGCGGGCGGCGAAGGCGTCGGCAGCGGCCTCGGCGTCTTGGCGCCACGGCTGGTCCTCGGCGTCGACGACGAACGTGCCCTTGCGGCCGCGCGTGGCGACGACGCCGGCCTGCTCCAACTCCTTGTAGGCCCGGGCGACGGTGTTGGCGGCGATGCCGAGGTCGGTCGCCAACCCGCGGACGGTGGGCAGTCGCTCACCCGGCGCCAGCGTCCCGTCGTCGACCAGGGCCACGATCCCGTCGCGGACCTGCTCGAAGGGTGGACGGTCGGCGTTCGGATCGATCCTGAGCATGCCGGCCACGGTAGCCGGCGCCCACCCACGTCCCCGGGGTGACCGCCCGCCCATGGGGTCGCCGGTCCAGCCGGCCGCAGCGCGCCCAGGCCGGGGCCGACCCAGGCGGCAGCGAGCTCGGGCCCCAGTCGACCAGGGCCGCGGCGAGCCCGGGCCGGGGCCGACCGAGGCGGCAGCGAGCTCGGGCACCAGTCGACCAGGGCCGCGGCGAGCCTGGGCCGGGGCCGTCCGAGACCGCCGCCGACCGGGTCCGCCGCAGACCGGGTCCGCGGCGAGCCACTGGCCCCGGCGAATCCCAGGTGTACTGGCGACGTCGGTCGGACGAACACGATGTCCGGACGGAGGGGTTCGGCTCGGGGATGTCGAACTCAACCTGCATGAGCCGCCTCTTGGGATCCCTTGTCCTGCTCGCCCTACTCCTCGTGGTCACGCCGGCCGGCGCCGTCCTGCAGCCCGGCTCGAGCCAGCCGGGCGCGAGCGAGCCCGGCATGCCCCTGCCCGACCGGAGCCAGCCGGATGGGCTCGAGATGGACGCGACGGGCGCGCCGCAGGCCGACAACCCGTGGCTCGAGCGGCGTGTCCTCAACATCGCCCACCGGGGCGGCGCCGACGAGCTGCCCGAGAACACCCTCTACGCCTTCGCCGAGTCCATGGCCCTCGGCGTGGACATGCTGGAGTCCGACATCTACCGGACCGCCGACGGCGAGATCGTGGTCAACCACGACGCCACCGTCGACCGCACCACCAACGGCAGCGGGGCGATCGCCGACATGACCCTCGCCGAGATCCAGTCGCTCGACGCCGCCCACTGGTATGTCCCCGGCCGCGGTACCCCCAAGGACGCCGCACCGGGCGACTACGTGTTCCGCGGCATGGCCACCGGCGAGACCCCGCTCACCGACGAGCTGGCGGAGGCCGGCTACACACCCGAGGACTTCCGCATCCCCACCCTCCGTGAGGTGCTCGAGCGCTTCCCCGACGTGCCGATCAACATCGAGCTGAAGACCGGCCCGCCCGCCGACCCGTCGATGGCTGCCGACCTCGCCGACCTGCTGGCCGAGCTCGGCCGCACCGACGACGTCGTCGTCGCGTCGTTCCAGGACCAGGTGCTGCACGAGTTCAAGCTGCTCGCCCCCGACGTGCACACCGCCCCCGCGCTCGGTGAGACCGCCGTCCTCAAGGGCGCGTCGATGGCTGCCGCCCCCGGCACACCCCACCCGCTGCACCGCGTCTACCAGGTCCCGATCGCCTTCAGCGGCGTCACCGTCGTCGACGCCGACTTCGTCGCCGACGCCCACGCCAACGGCATGGCCGTCCACGTCTGGACCGTCGACGACGAGGCCGAGATGCGCCACCTCATCGACATCGGCGTCGACGGGATCATGACCGACCGCCCCAGCCTGCTGGAGTCCGTCATCCAGGACATGGGCGTCGCCTACTGAGGCCGACTGTTATCGTCGACCGACGAGCGGGTTCCAGCGATGGGAACGATGATGAGTCGTGTGGTCGGCATCGACGTCGGGGGTTCGGGCGTCAAGGGCGCCGTCGTCGACACGGAAACCGGGGAACTGCTCAGCGAGCGAGTTCGGATCGCAACCCCGAAACCGCCGACCCCGGAGAAGATCGCCGAGGTCGTCGCGGAGCTCGTGGCGCAGTTCGACGCCGACGGCCCGGTCG
Source organism: Euzebya rosea (assembly GCF_003073135.1). NCBI lineage: Bacteria > Bacillati > Actinomycetota > Nitriliruptoria > Euzebyales > Euzebyaceae > Euzebya > Euzebya rosea. The sequence continues at coordinate 199,696 of NZ_PGDQ01000011.1, read as the reverse complement.
GGTGCAGCTTCCCGACCGTCGTCGCCAACGGGAAGTCGCTGACGGCTGGCAACATCGACAAGTCCTGGGAGGGCACCCAGGTCGACGAGCTGTTCGCGCAGGCGACCGGCCGCGCGTTCGTCGTGCACAACGACGCCGACGTCGCGGGGATCGCCGAGATGACCCTCGGCGCGGGCCGTGGGTTGGGCGGCACCGTCATCATGATCACGATCGGCACCGGCCTCGGCTCCGGGGTGTTCCACGACGGTCGGTTGATCCCGAACATCGAGCTCGGACGGATGCCCGGCAAGGACGGCGAGCCCATCGAGTTCTACGCGGGCGACCGCGCACGGAAGGTGAACGACCTCAAGTGGAACGAATGGGGTGATCGGTTCAACTACTTCCTGCAGCGCGTCTCGAGGGTCTGTGCGCCGGCCCACTTCATCATCGGTGGCGGGTCCAGCAAGAAGCTCCACAAGTTCCGTGACCAGCTCGAGGTGGATGCCACGATCCACGCCGCGCACTTCCTGAACAACGCCGGCATCGTCGGCGCCGCCCTGTCAGCCGCCGAGCAGAGGTCCGACGCGGCCGCCTGACTGGCCCAGCTCGCGACCGGGGACAGGTCGACGAGGGGAACCCCGGTGGCCAGCCACGACCTGCGCGTCCCGGACACACGACCGCCCGCCACGACTGACGTGGCGGGCGGCTGCGTTGTTGGGCTGTGGACGACGACCGGCTACTGCTCCGGGACCAGGTGGTCGAAGGTGAAGGAGGAGTCGCCGCTCATGGCGATGGTCTGGTTGGCCTGCACGCCGCGGATGACGACGCTGACATTCAGGTTGCTGATCTCCGTGCCGGCCAGGGCGTCGTCGATGTCGGCGGAGAAGTCGAAGGACGGGTTGGTCCCGGTCGCGGGCACGTTCTCGTAGACCTCGTCGATCAGGGTCACCGTGGTGAAGCCGTCCATGCCGGTCACCTTCACCTCCACGGTCATCAGGCCCACGGTGCCGCCGAGGCCGAAGAAGTCCGTGGTGGCGATGGTGCCGGTGACCTCGCCAGCAGTGTCCAGCAGGTAGGTCGTGCCGTCCTCCTGCGGGAAGTCGTAGGACAGCCCGAGGCCGGCCTCGTTGGCCACGCCGAACAGGAAGGCGCAGCCCTCGCTGTCGGCACCGGACCTGGTCGACAGGTGCAGGTGGTCGGCGTCACCGCCGCAGTCGTCACGGCGGAGGAAGTAGGTCTCCTCCTCCGACACGAGCTCGGCGGCGATGGCGAAGGTCGAGAACCCCACGGCCATCAGGGAGGCGAGGGAGAGGACGGCGATCAGTCGGCGCATGGCATGACTCCAGTGTCGAGGGCTGATGAGGGCCTGCTTCGACACCCGACCGCGGATTCCTGCTTCTGGCTCCCTTCCTGCCCCTGGACGCCCTTCCTGCTGCTGGATGCCACGTCCTCGGATACGGGCTGTTAGCGCTCGGTTAGCGGGGTGTGCCCACCATGTGCGTGCACATCGGCAGAGGGAGCACCCGAATGACGACGACTCGGACGACGACGGCTCCGACAACGATGATCGCGTTCGCTGCGGCGGTCGCGGTGGTCATGGCCCTGCTCCCGGCGATCGTGCCGCCTGCGTGGGCGCAAGCCCCCGAGGGTGATCCGGTCGAACGGGTCGGTGGCAGCGACCGGGTGGGCACCGCGGTCGCGGTCTCCCAGCGGTTCTTCGACCGGACCGACACCGCCGTGCTGGCCACCGCCAGCCGTTACCCCGACGCGCTTGCCGCGGGCCCCCTCGCCCGCGCCGTCCGCGGCCCGATCCTGCTGACGCCCACCGACGTGTTGCCGCAGTCCGTCAGCGACGAGCTCCACCGGTTGGGCGTCGACACCGTCCTCGTCGTCGGTGGGGACGCCGCGGTCAGCGACACCGTCGTCGAGGGCATGCGGGCGGACGGCCTGCAGGTCGAACGCATCGCCGGTCCCGAACGCTTCGCCACCGCCGAGGCGGTCGCCCGCTGGATGGCCGAGCGACACTCGCTGGGCACCGTGACCCTGGCACGGGGACGCGGTGACACCCCCGACGACGGGTTCGCCGACGCGTTGACCGCCGCGACGCTCGGGATGCTTGCCGACCGCCGACCCACCGTCCTGACCGAACGCGACGTCCTGCCCGACCCCACGCGGGCGGTCCTGCCCGACGTGTCCGATGCCGCCCTGCTCGTCGGCGGTACCGCGGCGATCTCGACCGAGGTGGCGACCGCCGTGCAGGGGCTGGTCGACCGGGTCGACCGGGTCCAGGGTCTGAACCGGGCCGACACATCGGTCAACCTCGCCGAGATGGTCATCGACCGGGTCGGACCGCCACGGCAGGTCCTGATCGTGACCGGCTCGACGTTCCCCGACAGCCTGGTGGCCGGCGGCATGACCGAGCTGCTCGGTGCGCCCGTGCTGTTGGTTCCCTCCAACCTCGTCGACGGGTTCCAGGGTGGGACACCCACCCCCGCACGGTTCGAGCCGGCCGCGCCCGAGGTGACAGCCTTCCTGCAGGAGTACTGCGAGGAGATCGAGCGGGCGACGGTCCTGGGACTCGAGGCCGCGGTCTCACCGGTGGTGGAGGAGGCCGTCGCGCGGCTGATCAACTGCGCCCCGCTGGGCGAGGAGCCCGAACCGACCCCCACGCCCACGCCCTCCCCGACCCCGACGACGGGCAGCCCCGACCCGACCGCGACGCCCACCCCAACGCCCACCCCGACGCCGACCGCGACACCCACACCCACATCGACCCCGACGCCGACACCCACGCCCACTCCCACCCTGCCGCCCATCGGCGGGGTCATCGTGCCCGACGTGGTCGGCCTGCAGCAGGGCGAGGCCATGGGCCGCATCACCGGGACGTCGCTGGTTCCCGCGTCCGGCGGCAGCCGCCACGACGCCGCACCCGCCGGCACGGTACTGGCCCAGACCCCGCCCGCCGGGACCGAGGTCGCCCGTGGCACCGCCGTGGAGATCGTCGTGTCGCTGGGCCCCGAGCTCGGCGTCATCCCCGACGTGGTCGGCCTGGACGAGGCCGGCGCCCGCCAGGCCATCACCGACGCCGGGTTCGCGGTCGGCCGGCTCGACGACGGCCAGTCCGACACCTTCGACATCGGCCAGGTCAACCGCCAGCTCCCACGCGCCGGCCAGCGGGCCCTCCCGAACACGCCGGTCGACGTGACCCTCACGACCGGCACCGTCAACGACCCGCCGACCATCACCTCCACCCCCACCACCAGCCACACCGTCGGCTCCCCCTGGACCTACGACGCCGCCGCGACCGACCCCGACGGCGACACGCTCGTCTTCGTCCTCCAGGCGGGACCACTCGAGCCCGACGGCAGCCCGGCTGCCACCATCTCACCCAGCACCGGCCTGATCACCTGGGACCCCACCGGCGACGACGCCGGCCCCACCGACTTCGCGGTCCGGGTCGAGGACGGCCGCGGCGGCATCGACGTGCAGTCCTTCACCCTCGACGTCGCCGTCCCGAACCGGGCACCCGTCGCCACCGATGACGTCCATGCCGTGGAGATCACCGACGTCCTGACCGTCGACACGGTCAACGGGGTGCTGTCCAACGACACCGACCCCGACGCCGACCCACTGGTCGTCACGCTGGACTCCCCACCCGCCAACGGCACCGTGGCGCTGCAGCCCGACGGGTCCTTCACCTACGACCCCGACGAGGCCTCCGGACCCAACCAGATCCACGAGGACATCGAGCTGACGTTCCTGACCCGCCCGACGGTCACCGCCAGCGCCGAACAGGGCAGCCGTCCCGCCAGCCGACTGATCGACCGCTATCCGGGTTCGTCCTGGTTCGTGCCGTCCACCAGCCCGACCACCGGCGCGACCATCACCCTCGACTTCCCGCTGCCCATCACCCCCGAGGAGATGACCATCCTCGGCAACCGCCAGTCAGCGGAGAACGGCTTCGGGGTCACCGACGTGCAGCTGGAGCTGCTCGACGCGGGCGGGGCGACGCTGCTCGGTCCCCTCGACGTGACGTTCGACCCGGGCACCCCCGGCGACGGGGCCGACCCCGACGTCACCGTCGACCTCGTCGCAGCCGCCGGCGGCACCGCCCCGGCCGGCGTCACGACGATCGTGGTCACCATCACCGGCACCGAAGGTCGCTACCCCGGCCTCGGGGAGATCATCGTGACCGGCGACGGCCCCGTCACCGAGCTCGCCCCGGAGGTCCAGTGGGCCGACACCTCCAGGGCGGTCTGGGTCCCACCGTCGGTCGGCGACCTCGACCGGGACGGCCACCCCGAGGTCGTCTACGTCAACTTCGACAGCCAGCTTCGTGTCGTCGACGGCCGCGACGGCACGGTGAAGTGGACCGCAGAGGGTCACGAGGACACTGCCGCCACCCCCGTCCTCGCCGACATCCACGACAGCCCCGGCATCGAGGTCATCTCGACGGTCGGCAACACCGTCCGCGTTCTCGGCGCCACCGGTGACGTGCTGGCCGAGGCGGCGACCGGACTCAGCGTCGTGGAGAACAACCTGTTCGTCGCCGACGTCGACACCGACGGCGACCCCGAGGTGCTGATCCCCGGCAGCAACCGGATCGCCGCGTGGGCGTTCGACGACACCGGCACCCTGGTGGAGGAGTGGCGGACCCCCAACCGTGGCTGCGGCATCAACAACTCCTACCGCTCGTGCATCCCGACGGCCGCCGACATCGACCTGGACGGCGCAGTGGAGATCGTCGCCGGGACCAACATCTACGACGGCCGTGACGGTCGGCTGATCCAGGAGATCACCACACCCGCCGACGGCTGGCCCGCCATCGGCCAGTTCGACGACGACCCGCAGGCCGAGATCGTCATCGTCGGCAGCAGCAACGTCTACCTGTTCAACCACGACCTGACGCCGGTGTGGCCAGCACCCTTCGACGTGCCCGGCCGCGGTGGGCCACCGACGGTCGCGGACTTCGACGGCGACGGCGCACCCGAGATCGGGGTGGCCGGCTCGGACCTGTACACCGTCATCGACACCGACGGCACGCTGCTGTGGCAGGCCGACACCGTCGACGGCAGCTCCAACGCCACCGGCTCGACGGTGTTCGACTTCGACAACGACGGGCGGACCGAGGTCGTCTACCGCGACGAACGCCACCTGTGGGTCTACGACGGCCCGACGGGTGCGGTCCGGGTGCAGGAGCCGATGCGGTCGGGCACGACGGTCGAACACCCCGTCGTCGCCGACGTCGACGCCGACGGGCACGCCGAGATCGTCTCCACGAGCGACATCGCCGCGCCGCTGCCCGACGGCACCACCAGGCCGCCCGGCATCCACGTCTGGCAGGGCGCCGGCGACAACTGGGTCCGGGCCCGGACGATCTGGAACCAGCACACCTACCACGTCACCAACATCCGGTCCGACGGCACCGTCCCCATGGTCGAGCAGCCCAACTGGCTGACCGCCGGCCTGAACAACTTCCGCGAGAACGCCTTCCTGCCCGACGAGTCGTCCCGGCTGGACAGCTTCACCTACGTTGCCTCCGACGGCGCCGACAGTGACACGGCCACGGTCTTCGTCGACGTCCTGCCCCCGGAGAACGACCCGTTCTTCACCTGCGACCCGTCTCCCGTCGCCGTCGTCGGCTTCCCCTACGAGTCGCGCATCTGCGCCACCGATCCCGACCCGGGTGACGACCTGACCTACGGCGTGGACGATGCCGGCCTCCAGGTGGTCGTGCCGGGCTCGTCCAACCCCTTCCTGGCCGCCCAGCCGGACGGGACCACCGCCAGCGGTGGCGACATCGCACCGGACCACTCGCCCGTCCGGGTCGAGGGGCTCACCCTCGTCCCGGGTGAGGCGCTGCGGTTCGGCGCGTCGGGGTTCAGCCACCACGCGGGTGGGGTCACCGGCCCCGGACCCGACGGCGAGAGCACCGTCTCCCGCGGGGAGGAACGGGGGATCGCGGGCTACACCATGCCGCTCAACGCGCTGGTCGGCGTGTTCCTCGGCGCCGACGTCCCCGCCGACCCGACCACCCCACCCGCGGGGCTGGACTTCTCCACACCGGAGTCGCGCAACCAGCTCGTGGTCGCGCCGGACGTCGAGCAGGTCTTCTTCATCGGCAACGGCCGGACCGGCGACGGCACGCCGCAGGACATCATCGTCCCGCCGGGCGCCACCCGCCTGTACCTGGGCACCAGCGACGGCTTCGGTTGGTACAACAACTCGGGGGCGTTCGAGGTCTCCGTCGTCGGCGGCACCTACGACGGCCCGACGGTCGACCCGGGGACGGGCCTGATCAGCTGGACCCCCGACAGCGCCGACGAGGGCACCCACGTCTACGTGTTCGAGGTCATCGACTCGACCGGCCGACGGGTGTTCCGCTTCCACACCATCACCGTGGTCCTGCCCGTCGACGTGCCGGACGTCGTCGGCACGGACGTCGCCGACGCCGAGACGACGCTGACCGGCGTCGACCTGCGGGTCGGACAAGTCACCCGCGTCCATGACCGCGACAGCGTCCCGGGGGAGGTGCTGGACCAGCAGCCGCCCGGCGGCAGCGTCGCCGCCCCGCAGGACCGCATCGCCCTGACCGTCAGCCTCGGCCCGGCGCCGGGGGACGAGGACGACGACGGCGACGGCGTCACCCCGAACGAGGGCGACTGCAACGACGACGACGACACCGTGTACCCGGGCGCGACCGAGACGGACGGCGACGGCGTCGACAGCGACTGCGACGGCTACGACGGCGTCCCGCCGACCCTGCAGGACCTGACCATCAGCCCCGACGACCCGGTCATCCGCATCGGCGAGGCCTTTCCGCTGCGCGGCCGGGCCGGCTACAGCGACGGCACCTCTCGCGATGTGACGGCCATCGGCACGTGGACCAGCGGCACCACCGCCACGGCCACCGTCGACGGGACCGGCGTGGTTCGCGGCCGTGCGGCCGGATCGACGACCATCACCTTCGACCACGGCGGGCAGCAGGACACCGTCACCGTGACCGTCCGCGCGCCCGCACCGGCCGACCAGACGCCCCCGACCATCGCCATCACCCAACCTGCCGGCGGCTCCACCGTCACCGCTGTCACCGACGTGGTCGGCACCGCCACCGACGCCAGCTTCGCCAGCTACACCCTGACCCTGCTGGACAGCGGCGGCACGCAGGTTCGCGAGCTCGGCAGCGGCACCGTCGCCGTCGTCGACGGGGTGCTCGGCACCCTGGACCCGGCGGGCCTGCCCGACGGCGTCTACACCCTCCAGCTGGTGGCCCGCGACCAGGCAGGCAACGGCGTCACCGGGCAGCTGCTGATCCGCATCGGCGCGCCACCGGGCGGCGCCACCCTCGAGGGCATCCTGCTGAACCCCGTCAACCCGCAGCTGCTGGTCGGCGACACGCTGGCCATGACCGCCACCGCCCACTACAGCGACGGCTCGACCGTCGCCGTCACCGACAACGGCACGTGGTCCACCGGTGACGGGGCGACCGCGACGGTGTCGACGACCGGCACCCTCACCGGCCAGGCCGCGGGCACGACGACGGTGACCGTCGACTTCGACGGGGGGTCCGCCAGCCGCACCGTCGTCGTGCGCCCGGTCGCCGGCGCCGTCGACCGCATCCCTCCGACCGCGGGCATCACCACCCCGACCGCCGGGACGACGGTGACCGAACCCGTCGATGTCGTCGGCACCGCCAGCGACGCCGAGCTGCTGCGCTGGACCCTGGACCTGGTGAACGGCACCGAGGTGGTCAGCCAGCTGGCGACCAGCACCGTCCCCGTGACCGACGGCGTCCTGACCACGCTCGACCCGACGATGCTGGTCAACGGCAGCCACGAGCTGCGGCTGACCGTCGTCGACGTCACCGGCAACACCGCCACCGCCCGCCAGCCGATCACCATCGACGGCCAGCTGAAGGTCGGCGCGTTCTCGCTGTCCTTCACCGACCTGACGGTGCCCATGCCAGGCCTGCCGCTGGAGGTCACTCGGCAGTACGACACCCGCGACGACGGGCTGGGTGACTTCGGGTACGGCTGGCGGCTGGGCCTGTCCAACCTGCACGTCACCAGCACCGGCACGCAGGGGCTCGGCTGGGCGATCACCGGACGCGGGTTCGCCTTCCAGCTGCAACCCACCAGGCCGCACACCATCACGATCGTCCTGCCCGACGGGCGGACGGAACGGTTCGAGGCCACCACCACCCCGTCGGGAACGGCCTTCGTCCCCCCGACGTTCGTGACGATGGGCTACGTCCCCCTGCCCGGGACCCGCGGCCGCCTCGAACCGCTCGGCAACCGCAACGTCATCGTCCTCGGCAACATCGGCCAGGACGCCGAGCTGGCCGACGACACGACCCTGCAGACCTACGACCCGGCGGGCTTCCGCTACACCACCAACGGTGGCGTCACCTACCTCATCGATGCTGACGGCGACATCCGGTCGGTCACCGACGCCGACGGCAACCGCATCACCATCACCGCCGGTGGAATCACCCACTCCGGCGGCCGCTCGGTCGTCTTCGAGCGCGACGCCCTCGACCGCATCACCGCCATCGTCGACCCCGACGGCAACCGCCAGGTCTACGCCTACGACGCCACCGGTGACCTCGTCGCCCACACCGACCCTACGGGCGCACGGACGACCTACCGCTACACCGGTGCGCACGACCTCGTGGAGATCGTCGATCCGCTCGGACGGACCGTCGATCGCAGGGAGTACGACGCCGACGGGCGGATGGTGGCCTTCACCGACGCACTCGGCAACCGCATCGACCTCGGCCACGACATCGGTGCCCGCCAGGAGGTCATAACCGAGCCCAACGGCGCTGTCACCGTCTTCGACTACGACGAGCGCGGCAACGTGCTGCGCGTCACCGACCCCAGGGGCGCGGTCACCTCGTGGACCTACGACGCCAACGACGTGGCGACCTCCCACACCGACCCGCTCGGCCGGACGTCTACCTACGTCGTGGACGCCGACGGCAACGTGCTGGAGGAAACCGACCCTGCCGGCAACACCACCGTGCGGACGTTCACGGCGGCTGGTGACGTCCTGACCGAGACCGACCCCGAGGGCAACACCACGACCTTCACCCACGACTCCAGGGGCAACGTCCTGTCGGTGGTCGCCGGCGACGGGGAGCTGGTGGAGTCGACCAGCTACGACAGCCGAGGGACCCCCGTCATCGTCACCGACGGCGTCGGGGGGACCGTCCAACGGACCCTCGACGCCTTCGGTCGGGCCACCACCGAAGTGCGGCCGGACGGCGGGACGTATCGGCAGGACTTCACCGACCCTTCGGCCCTCCTCGTCGAGGACCCCCTCGGTAACCTCACGACGATCGAAGCCGACGCCGCCGGACGGACAACCGCGATCGTGGACCCCGAGGGCGCGCGCACGGTCCTCGTGCGCAACGCCGTTGGCGACGTGCTGGAGCTGGACCGTCCGGGCGGCGCCGACCTCGCGATGGCCTACGACCCGGCCGGGCGGATACTCAGCGCGGCCGACGCCACTGGGGTGGGCAGGACCCACACCTACGACGCGGTCGGCCAGCTCGTCCGGGAGGTGGATGCCACGGGAGCCACCACGACCTACAGCCACGACCAGTCGGGCAACGTCACATCGAGGACCGACCCCGACGGCGCCACGACGACCTGGACCTACGACCTCGCAGGCCAGATGACGTCGGAGACCGACGCCAACGGTGCGACCACGACCTTCACCCACGATGCTGCAGGAAACCTGCACACCGCGACCGACCCCGCCGGTGGGGTGACGACCTACGCCCACGACGGGGCGGGGAACCTCGTTCGGGAGACGGACCCGGCAGGGGTCACCATCGCGTATGCCTACGACGCCCGGAACCGGCTCGTCCGCACGACCCATGGTGACGGCGGCACGGTGACCCGGTCCTATGACAACGCCGACCGATTGACCAGCGTGACGGATGCGATGGGCAACGTCCGGTCCCTGGAGTACGACGCGGCCGGGAACCTGATACGGGTCACCGAGCCGGGCGCACGGACGACGATCGCCACGTACGACCGCAACGGCAACCGGACCTCGGTCACCGACCCGCTCGGTCGGACGACCAGGTACGCCCACGACCACGCGGGCCGGATCGTCCGGACCACGTTCCCCAGCGGGCTCGTCGAAGAGACCGAGTACGACGCCGTCGGCAATCCCGTCCGGACCGTCGACCGTGCCGGAGGGCTGACCATCCGCACCTTCGACGACGGTGGCCGGCTGCTGACGGAGACACGACCCGACGGCACCGAGACCACACGACGGTACGACGCCGCCGGACGAACGGTCCACGCCACCGACAGCGGTGTCGCAACCGACATCACCACCGACGAGCTCGGCCGACCCACCGCCATCCAGACGACGGGGGTGGGACGGATCGCCTACACCTACGACGCCGTCGGCAACCTCACGACGATGACGGCCGAGCCCACGGCGGGAACGACGCACACCGTGACGTACGCCCACGATGCCGCCCGACGGCTGGTGGGTACCACGGATGCCGCTGGCACGACCACCTACGCCTACGACCTCGCCGGCCGGCCGACGACGGTGGCGGCCGCCAACGGGGTGACCACGACACACACCTACGACATCGCGGGCCGACTCGACACGGTCACCCTCGCCAACGCCGCCGGTGCGCTGTCGGGGTGGGACGCCACACGTGACCTCAACGGCGACATCACCATGATGACCGCTCTCGACGGGGCGACCTCCACCTACACTTACGACGCGAACCGCTGGCTGGTCGACGAGCAGCACCGCGATGCCGGCGGGACACTCGTCAGCGGGCACACCTACACCTACGACGCCGCGGGCAACCGGACCCTCGACGTCGACCGGACCGGTGCGCGCACCACCTCCACGTACGATCCGGACAACCGCCTGATGTCTCAGGGCGACCTCATCCACTCCCACGACGCACGGGGCAACCGCATCGGCTCGACCGGTCCGGCCGGATCGACGCTGCTGGGTTACGACCGTGCCGACCGGTTGATCAGCGCCAGGACCCCGCAGGGTGTGGTCACCTACACCTACGATGCGATGGGCAACCGCATCACGGAGCAGGACACCTCTGGGACGAGCATCAACCTGCACGATCCCCTCGCGCCCACCGGGCTCAGCGAAGTCGTCATCAGCACCGGGCCCGCCGGGCAGGTCGACCGCACGTTCGGGCTGGACCTGATCGCCGTCACCGGGCCCGACGGACGTGAATGGACCCACGCCGATCACACCGGGGACATGCGTCTGACGACCGACTCCGGCGGACAGGTCGTTGCCCAGCGTCGCTACGACGCGTTCGGAACCGTCGCCGAGTCACAGGGAACCACCCTCGTCACGCACCTCTTCGACGGGGAACGACTGGACGCGCGGACGGGGCTGTACGTGATGCGAGCCCGCGACTACGACCCGACGGCCGGACTGTTCACCGGAGTCGACCCGGAGACCGGAACCCTGGCCGAACCGCTGACCCGGCACGCCTACCAGTACGCCTTCAACAACCCGATCACGTACGAGGATCGGACCGGTCGCGTGGTCACGGTCGGGGGTGTCATCACGGGCTTGGTCATCGGCGCGGTGATCGGCGCCATCGGCGGCATCGTGTCGGCCTACCAGCAGGGTGACGGCTTCACCCACGAGTTCATCGGCGACGCCACCGTCTACGGGCTGGCCGGCGCAGTCGGCGGCTTGGTCGCGGGCATCCTGGGCGGGGCCCTGGTCGGCATCCTTGCTGATGTCACGGCGATCACGGCCGGCATCGCCCTCGTGGTGGCCCTCGTCCTGGTCATCGTGATCTTCGCCGTGAACATGCTGGTGCTGGTCATCCAGGGGACCAGCCCCCGCGTGGCTGCCGAGGAGGCCCTCGTCTCGACCCTGGCAGCCGGCGTCAACATCGCACGGAACACCGTGTTGTTGCTGTGGAACATCGGCATCGGGATCGCCAACTACCTGATCGGCAAGTACGAGGAACCAGGGGACCCACCAGCCACCGCGAGCGGTTGAGCCCCCTTCGCACCCGTACGAACCCATTACGGCTCGCGGGGTCACCGCAAGCCATGAAACACTCCTCGGTCCGGACCGGTTCAGGCCCGTCCGTACCGCGCGAGCCTATGAGGGGATCGCGCCCTGGCAAGGAGTTGACATGCCCCTGTTCAGTCCTGTCCGCCTCTCGCGACTCGGCGCCGGCCCGGTGGTGCTGGCCCTGCTGGCGCTCGTCGCGTCGTTGCTCGCCGCAGCCGGTCCCGCCGCCGCCGTGCCGACCGGCCCCACCCAGCTCATCAGCGTCAACGCCGACGGTGACGACGCCGGTGACGACGACTCCACCGGTCCCGCATCGATCTCCGACAGCGGCCGCTGGGTCGCCTTCACCTCCCGCGCCACCGACCTGGTCGACGGGTTCGTCGACGGCAACGGCGCCAACCTCGGCGACGTCTACCTGCGCGACACCGTCATGGGCACCACCACGCTGGTCAGCCACGCCGCCGGGTCGCCGCTGACCTCGGCGAGCGGTGGCTCCTCGGGTACCCCGGTCGTCTCCGCCGACGGGAGCTACGTGGCCTTCACGACCTTCGCCACCAACCTGGTCGCCGGCGTCACCGACACCAACAACGAACGCGACGTCTACCTGTACTCGATCGCCGACGGCACCACGACGTTGGTCTCCCACGCCCACGACGACCCGAGCCAGACGTGCGACGAGGGCCTGTCCCTGGGCGTCGACCTCGCGGGCGACGGCAGCGCCCTGGCCTACCAGTCGGCCTGCGACGACCTGATCCCCAACATGCAGGCCTCGGCGAACTCCCAGGTCTTCCGGTACGACCGCATGGCCGACACCCACGAGCTGGTCTCGCGTCCCAACGCCATCAACCCCAACGACGTCGAGCCCGGCAACGGCAACTCGCAGAACGCCGACCTCTCGGGTGACGGCCAGTTCGTCGTCTACACCACGTCGGCCACCAACATCGGCGCCGGGGGCGACACCAACAACGCCTCCGACATCGGCTACTACCGGATCAACGCCGTCAACGGCGGCAACCTGCCGTCCCTGTCCACCTACCTGTCGCTCAACAACGCGCTGACCGGCACCGGCAACGGCTTCTCGTCCCGCGCGACGATCTCCGACGACGGTCGCTGGATCTCCTTCGAGACCGAGGCCACCGACATCGGTGGCGGCACCGACGGCAACGGCGGGCTGGACGTCATCCTCGTCGAGGCGCCCCCCGGCCAGGTGCCCACCTGGACGCGCATCTCCTCCAACGCCGGCGGCAACGCCGGCAACGGGCAGTCCTTCAAGGCCGTCGTCGCCGGCTCCGGCGACTACGTGGCGTTCCTGACCCTCGCCACCGACCTCGTCACCACCGGGCCGACCAAGGCCACCGGTACCAGCTGGGACGTCGTCCGATACGCCGTCGACACCGGCGACATCGTCCTGGGATCTCCCAACGCCGCCGGCACCGACGGCGGCAACGAGGACTCCGGCGCACCCGGCCTGGCCGTCGGGCTCGGCATCGCCTCCAACGGTGACGTCATCTACAGCTCCGAGGCAACCGACCTGGTCGACCCGGCCATCGCCCCCGAGCAGCACATCTGGGCCTTCGACGGCACCGACGTGACGCTCCTGTCCACCGTCGCCGGCGGGGTCACTCCCGCCAACGACACCTCGCGCCAGCCGGTCATCGCCTCCGGCGGCGACTGGGCCGTGTGGACCACCGACGCCACCAACGGCACCGTGACCGCCGACACCAACGGCGAGAGCGACATCGTCGCCATCGTCCCCGAGGTCCAGGCCATCGTGCCCGAGCTGACCATCGACGACGTCGAGATGGCGGAGGGGAACGAGGGCGCGACCACGTTCACGTTCACCATCACCCAGGACGTCATGGTCCCCAGCGACGTCACCGTCGACTGGGCGACCGCCGACACCGACACGGGTGAGGGGCACGCCACCGGTGGCGGCCAGCCGCTGGAGGGCGTGGACTACCTGACCGCATCCGGCACGGCGACCGTCATGGCCGGCACGACGACCACGACCGTCGAGGTCACCGTCCACGGCGACACGATCGTCGAACCCGACGAGACGTTCGCCCTCACCCTCTCCAACCCCATGGGCGCGACCATCGCGGTCGACGGTGACACTGCCATCGGCACGATCCTCGACGACGACGGCGAACCCATCGACATCGCCGATCTGCGCGACGGCGTCAACGACACCCTGCGCGTGGTCGTCGAGGGCGGCCCGTCCAACAACGCCAACGCCGACGTGGCCCTGCGGTTCAGCCAGGCCACCTTCCCCGACGCGCCACCGTCGACCTTCGCCCAGGACGGCGGACGGCGTGCGCTGCTGGCCACCGACGCCGGGTTCGCCGACGCGCTGGCCTCCGGTGCGCTGCAGGGCAACACCGTCGCAGACGGCCGCCCGCTGCTGCTGACCGCGACCGACGAGCTGTACCCGTCGGTGCTGGCCGAGCTCCAGCGGCTGGGCGTGACCGAGGTCGGCATCCTCGGCGGCACCGCCGCGATCGACCAGTCCGTCGAGGACGCCCTGACCGCGGCCGGCTACACGGTCGTCCGCTACGCGGGTCCGTCCCGGCTGGAGACCGCCATCGAGGCCGCCCGGCTGGAGTACCCCTCGGCGACCACCGGCATCCTGGCCCGTGCCTTCCCGGCCGCGGGCGGCGACGACACCCAGGCCTTCGCCGACTCCCTCGCCGCCGGCGCATGGGCAGCCGACGAGGGCTGGCCGCTGCTGTTCACCCAGACCGAGGTGCTGTCCACCTCGACCATGACCTACATGCAGCAGTCGACGATCGAGACCCTCTACGTCGTCGGTGGTGAGGCCGCCATCAACGAGACGGTGCTGGACGCCGTCCGTGCGCTGGGCATCGAGGTCATCCGCGTCGCGGGTGGCAGCCGGTTCGACACGGCCCTGGAGATCGCCGAGCAGCGTGGCTACGTCGACGAGCGCGACGCCGAACGGGTGATGGTGCTCGACGGCACCGCCCCGAACGCATGGGCAGCCGGGTTCGCCGGTGCCGGCCACTCCGCCATCCACGGGGCACCCGTGGTGCTTGGGGTCGAGGATCAGCTGGTCCCGCAGACCCAGGCGTTCCTGGACCCGCCGACGTCGTTCGCCGTCGACGAGGACATGGTCGACGGGTACGTGCTGGTCTGCGGCATCGCGCCGGAGCGGTGCACCGAGAGCCGGTCGCTGCTGGGCCTGCCCGACCTGGCCGACGTGGTCGAGCCCGACGGCAGCTACCCGCAGGGCGGGACCATCCCGTTCGAGCTGTCCGGCACCTACAGCGCCACCGGGTACGAGACGCTGCTGGACTGTGACGGCCAGCAGGCGCTCGTGACGGACGGCGGCGCGGTGTCGGGGTCGACGACGATCAGCGTCGACGTGCCCGGGGACCACCCGACCGGTACCTGCCTCGTGAAGGTCAAGCTGGTCTACCCCAACGGCAGCGAGCAGCTGGCCGTGGCCGACGTGGAGGTCACCGAGGCCTCGTAGCCGCAACCCACACCCACGGCCCCTGGGCACCACGCTCGGGGCCGTGGCGTGTGGACAACTGGGGTTGCTCGTCATCGGCGGACCCCACTACCGTCCCTGTATGACGTTTCGTAGTACGATGGGGGACGTGGAGTCCAGACCCATCTCGGCCCGTCTCGACGAGGACGCGCAACGTGCCCTTGCCGAGCTCGAGGCGACCGGGCTCAGCCGTACCGAGGCCGTGCGGCTGGGGTTGCTGACCGCTGCGCGGCAGCTGCGGGACCGCGCTCGCCTCGAGGTGGAGGTTGCCGCGCTGGCGGCGGACGAGGAGGACGTTGCCGAGGCTCGCAGGGTTGCGGCGATGATGGAGGACCTCCGTGACCCGTGGTGACGTGTTCGAGCTCCGGCTCCGGGGTCGAACCGGACACGAGCAGGACGGCCGTCGATTCGGCGTCGTGGTGCAGTCCGATGCGCTCCACCGACTGTCGACCGTCCTCGTCGCCCCCACCTCCCGGTCGGCGAGGCCTGCCACGTTCAGACCGGAGATCGAGGTGGACGGTCGGCGGACCCGCGTCCTGGCCGAGCAGACCTCGGTCGTGGACGCCTCTCGTCTCGGGAACCTCGTTGGACACCTGACGCCCCAGGAGCTGTGGGGCGTCGACCTGGCCCTGTCCCTCGTCCTCGGACTGGGTTGAGGCGCGGGACATCCTGCAAGGATGGGGGCGTCCTCGATCCGCCCCCCAGGGAGCCCCAGCCCGTGGCCAACAACCTCTACATCGCCTCGCTCGAACCGGCGTCCGGCAAGTCCGTCATCGCCCTCGGTGTGATGGAGCTGCTGTCCCGCCGGCTGGACCGGGTCGGCTACTTCCGGCCCGTCGTGGCCACGACCGACCCGATCGACAGCCGGCTGGCGCTGATGGACGGCCGCTACGAGCTGGCCGGTGAACCCGAGGAGCGGTACGCCTTCACCGTCGACCAGGTCGAGGCGCTGCTGGCGCAGGGACGCACCGACGAGCTGTTCAAGGGCGTGCTCGAGGCCTACCGGGCGCTGGCCGACAAGGCCCCGTTCGTGTTGTGCGACGGCACCGACTACACCGGCGTGTCCACGGCGCTGGAGTTCGACTTCAACGCCAAGCTTGCCAACCACCTCGGCGCCCCCGTCCTGGCCATCGTCAACGGGCGCGGCCGGACCGCCCACGACGTCGTCGAGGCCACCCACGTCGCCCGCGAGTCCCTCACCTCCGAGGGCTGCACGCTGCTGGCCACCGTCGTCAACCGGGTCGACCCCACCGACCTCGACGCCATCCGCGAGGCCACCGCGGCCGTGCCCCACGACGACCCCGTCTGGGTCGTGCCCGAGGTCCCCACCCTGTCCATGCCGACCGTCCGCGAGGTCGCCACCGGCATCAACGCCCGCGTACTGCTCGGCGACACCGAGGCCGCCATGGACCGTGTCGCGTCGAAGATCACGATCGGCGCGATGACCCTCCCGCACGTCCTCGAGCGGCTGGTGGAGGGCGCGATCGTCCTGACTCCCGGGGACCGGGCCGACGTCGTCCTCGGCGTCATCGGCTCGCGCATGGCGACCACCTTCCCCAACGTCGCCGCGGTGGTCCTGACCGGCGGCTACCGCCCCGAGGCGTCGATGGTCCGGCTGCTCGACGGGTTCGCCACCCTGCCCTGCCCGATCCTGTCCGTCGACGACGACACGTTCACCACCGCCACCCGTGCCGACGCGGTCCCGGCGGTCCTGCGTGCATCCCAGACCCGCAAGCTGGCCACCGCGCTGGACACCTTCGACGAACACGTCGACGTCGAGGCGCTCGCCCAGCGGATCGAGGTCACCCGGTCGACGGTCGTCACCCCGCTGATGTTCGAGTTCGACATCATCGAGCGGGCCCGACAGGACCGCCGGCACATCGTCCTGCCCGAGTCCACCGACGACCGGATCCTGCGTGCCGCGGAGATCCTCAACCGTCGTGGCGTGGCCAGGCTGACGCTGCTCGGATCACCCCAGGCCGTCGAGGCCCGCGCGGCAGGGCTCGGCGTCGACCTCAGCGGCATCGAGGTCATCGACCCCGTCACCTCGCCGCTGCGGAAGGTCTTCGCCGACCGCTACGCCGAGCTGCGGGCCCACAAGGGGGCCACCCCCGACCTGGCGTACGAGCTGCTGCTCGACGTCAGCTACTTCGGCACGATGATGGTCCTGATGGGCCACGCCGACGGCATGGTCTCCGGCGCCGCCCACACCACCCAGCACACCGTCCGACCCTCCCTGGAGGTCGTGCGCACCAAGCCCGGCGTCGCCATCGTCAGCTCGGTGTTCTTCATGCTGCTGCCCGACCGGGTGCTGGTCTACGGCGACTGCGCCATCAACCCCAACCCCAACGCCTCGCAGCTGGCCGACATCGCCATCAGCTCCGCCGACACCGCCGCCGCGTTCGGGGTCGAGCCGCGCATCGCCATGCTGTCGTACTCCACCGGCGCGTCCGGGTCGGGCACCGACGTCGAGGCCGTCCGCGAGGCCACCGAGCTGGTGCGCGAGCGGCGCCCCGACCTGCAGGTCGAGGGGCCCATGCAGTACGACGCGGCCGTCGATGCGGGTGTGGCCGGCAAGAAGCTGCCCGACAGCACGGTCGCCGGCAACGCCACCGTGTTCGTGTTCCCCGACCTCAACACCGGCAACAACACCTACAAGGCGGTGCAGCGCTCCGCCGGTGCGGTCGCCGTCGGGCCGGTCCTGCAGGGCCTCAACAAACCCGTCAACGACCTGTCACGCGGCTGCACCATCCCCGACATCGTCAACACGGTCGCCATCACCGCCATCCAGGCGCAGCAGGAGATCGCCGAGGCCGCACGGATGCAGCAGGAGCAGGGGGCGGGCGCCTGATGCGGGTCCTCGTGCTGAACGCCGGGTCGTCGTCGCTGAAGTACCGGCTGCTCGCCGACGACGACACCCCGCTGGTCGACGGCATCGTCGAACGCATCGGTGAGGAGGGGGGCGTCGCCGACCACACCGACGCCATCGACCGGGTCGTCGCCCACCTGGTCGAGGCAGGCGTCGACGACGCCGTCCAGGCGGTCGGCCATCGGGTCGTGCACGGCGGGGCGGCGCTGACCCAGCCGGTGCTGATCGACGAGGACGTCATCGCCACGATCGAGTCGCTGGTGCCGCTGGCGCCGCTGCACAACCCGGCCAACCTGCTGGGCATCCGCGCGTCGATGGCCCGCCGGCCGAAACTCCTGCAGGTCGCCGTCTTCGACACCGCCTTCCACGCCACCATCCCGCCGGCCGCGCACCGCTACGCCGTGCCCGAGTGGACGTTCACCGAGCACGGGGTCCGCCGCTACGGGTTCCACGGCACCTCCCACGCGTGGGTGTCCCGTGTCGCCGCCGAGCACATGGGCCGACCGCTGGAGGAAACGAAGCTGGTGACCCTCCACCTGGGCAACGGTGCGTCGGCGGCCGCGGTCGACGGTGGCATCTGCGTCGACACGTCCATGGGCATGTCGCCGCTGGAGGGGCTGGTCATGGGCACCCGGACGGGGGACATCGACCCGGCCGTCGTCTTCCACCTGATGCGCGAGGACGGGCTGTCGGGGGACGAGGTCGAGCGCCTGCTGACCCGCGAGTCAGGACTGAAGGGGCTGTGCGGCGACAACGACATGCGCACCGTCGAGGCGCGTGCAGGAGAGGGGGACACGGCCGCATCGCTGGCCCTTGACGTCTACGTCCACCGCATCGTCCGCTACGTCGGCGCGTTCGCGGCGGTGCTCGGCGGCATGGACGCCCTGGTCTTCACCGCGGGGGTTGGCGAGCACTCCTCGCTGGTCCGCCGTCGGGTCTGCGAACAGCTGGGGTTCCTCGGCGTGTCGCTGGACGACGCCGCCAACGACGCGGCCGTCGGACCGGACGGCGCGACGACGATCAGCACCGGCCCGACCGCCGTCCTGGTCGTCCCCACCGACGAGGAAGCCGAGATCGCCCATCGCACCCGAGCGGTCGCCTCGGGCTGACGGCCCCACCGGGCCGGCCGCACCGACCGCGCCGAGACGACGTTCGCCGCCGCGGTGTCCGGGCTTCGCAACGGCGGTGACGGCAACGTCATCCGCTACCTGTTGTTCGCGTGGGCCCGCTTCCTGCTCGTCCGCCAGCTCGCCTGACCACCTGCCTGCGGGGCGCGGGCCCCGACATGGTGCCCTTGGTCGCACCTCGTAGCGACAACGGGGTGGTGGGTGTCAGCCCATCTCGCTCCGCAGGGCCGCGCGGATCGCCTCCTCCACCGGGGCCGACAGCACCGCCGTGCCGCCGAGGAGGGTCACCCGCTGGGTCGACTCGAGGCCACGTAGCGGGTTCGACGGGTCGAGCAGCAGCAACGAGCCGCCGTCGGCCGCAACCGAGGGACCGGCCGCCAGCGCATCGGCGATGCCGTCACCTGCGGCGATCCACCGTCGGACCGGACGGAGGCCCTCGGCGGCCCCTGCCTCCAGCACCGCGTCGTTGGTGGCGAACCGGTCGGCGCCGGCCAGTCGGGTCGCCTCGGGCAGGGCCGCCGTGACGGCCTCGTCCACGACGGCGGTCCCACCGACGACGGTCGTCCGGGTGATCCCGTCCAGGGCAGCCGCCGTCGCCGACGGGACCGACGACCGCTCGACCAGCAGGATCGGATGACCGGTTACCGCCGCGAGCGGACCGACCGACAGCGCATCGGCCGGGGCCCGACCGTTGACGACCACCGCTGCGTCCCCGTCGAACCGCTCGGCGATGGCCCCGGCGGTCGCGAACCGGTCAACGCCGGCGATCCGCTCCACGGCCAGGCCCGCCGCGACCAGGGCGTCGGTGACGGACTCCGACACCGCCGCGGGGCCACCCAGCACGATGGCCCGTCCGGCACGGAGGCGGCCGACCTCGGCCAGGACCCGGTCGTCCAGCGCGTCAGGGCCGGTCAGCAGCAAGGGAGCGTCCTCGGCGAAGGCCAACGGACCGCCGGCCAGCGCATCGATCAGCCCGGCTGCGACGACGACGGTGTCCGCACGGCCGAACGCCTGCTGGCTGATCGCCACCGACGTACCCACCCGATCCGCACCCGCCGCACGGAGCACGACGGTGTCCTGCGCATAGGTCGCCTGGTCGGTCCGCGAGTCGCTGGTCCCGACGTGCTCGCGCGTCGCCGGGTCGACACCGACGGCCTGGACCCGCGGCAACGCGCCGTACTCCCCGTTGGGCACGACCTGGTGGCCACGTTCCATCAGGTCGGCCTGCACCGCGGGGGACACCCGGACGTTCTCCAGCTGCAGGTCGATCGTGCCGGCGTCCAGCCGTTCGGCGTCGACGGCCTGGGCGACGTCCAGCCCGAAGTCGACCAGCCCGACGATGGCCTGATGAGATCCCATGACGATCGTCGCACCGCCGGCCCCACCGACGGCGATCACTGGCCGGCCGTCGCGCAGCACGATGGTCGGGGAGATCGATGACCGCGGCCGCTTGCCGGGCTCGGGCTCGTTGGCGGTGCCCGCGGCGGAGAAGTCCGTCAGCTCGTTGTTCAGCAGGAAGCCCGTGCCGGGTGCGACGATGGCCGAGCCGAACGCCTGCTCGATCGTGCAGGTCAGCGCGATCACGTTGCCGGTGGCGTCGATGACCGACAGGTGGGTGGTGTTGCCCCGCGGGTTGTTGTCCGCACCGTCGTCGGGGGCGGGCTCGCCGAGGTCGGCGGGTTCGTAGCTGCCGGCCGATGCCAGGTCGATCTCGGCGGCACGCTGGTCGGCGTAGGCCTGGCTGGTCAGCAGGTCGACCGGCACGTCCACGAAGTCGCTGTCGGCCACGTAGGCACCACGGTCGGCCCAGGCGATCTTCTGGGCCTCCGCGACAAGGTGCAGGTGGTCGGCGCTGGACTGCCCCGCCGCGGTCAGGTCGAAGTTCTCCAGGATGTTGAGCATCTCGATCACGGCGATCCCGCCCGACGTCGGCGGCGGCATGGCGATGACCTCGTGGCCGCGGTAGTCCGCCGTCAGCGGCGTCCGGAACCTCGCCTCGTAGCTGGCCAGGTCCTCGGCGGTCATCAGCCCGTCGTCGCCGGGGTAGCCCCCGGCGTTGTCGACCATGTCGGCCACGATCATCTCGGCGATCGGCCCGGTGTAGAACGCAGGGGGGCCGTCGGCGGCGATGAGGGCGAGGGTGTCGGCCAGGTCGGGCTGCACCAGCGTCGACCCGGGCGGGTACGGCGCCACGCCTCCGACGAGGAACTGCTCGGCGGCGGCGGGGAACAGGCGCAGCCGCGGGGCCGCGGCCGCCATGGCCGACGACAACGACTCGGGCACCTCGACCCCATCGCGGGCCAGCGCCTCGGCCGGCGCGACCAGGTCGGCCCAGTCCGTCGTGCCGAACCGTTGGTGCAGCGCCCACAGCCCCGCGACCGTGCCGGGCACGCCGACAGTGGTGTGGCCGGTGAACGCTTGGTACAGCCCGACCCCGCCGAACGTGTCCGGTGTGATCGCCGCGGGGGCGGTCTCGCGGAAGTCCAGCGCCGCGACCTCGCCGTCGACCTGGTGGACCACGGCGAAGCCGCCACCACCGATCCCGCACGACTGGGGGCGGGCGACGTTCAGCGCGAACACCGCCGCGATCGCGGCGTCGACCGCCGTGCCGCCGGCATCCAGCACGTCACGGCCGACCTGCCCGGCCGCGAACGACTCGGTCGACACGACCCCGCCGTGCCCTCGGACGGGCGGGGAGAACTGGCTTCCCTCGGCAGCCGACGCGGCCGTCGGGGCGAGCCCGACGAGCAGGCAGAGGAGGATCGTGGACAGCTTCAGGGACATCCCGGTGTTGTAGCAACCCCTCACCGGCGTTGGCGATTTCGTCCGGCGGGTGGGATAGGCGGGCAGGACCGGGGGGTGGTCGTGGCGAACGTGGTCCCCATGAGCCGATTCCTTGCCGTCCCGCTGCTGCTGGTCCTGGTCGCCGTGGGTGTCGCCGCGCCGACCGTCCGGGCCGACGGGCTCGCCCAGCCGATCCGTAGCGCCGCGCTGACCGCCGCCGTCGAGGCCGAGCTCGACGGGTTGGCATGGGTGCCGTTCGACATGCACCTGCACACCGACCACTCCTCCGACGGTGGGGTGTTCCACCAGGAGTTCGACACCCCCGAGAGCCACGACACGTTCCTCGACGAACAGCGCGACCAGGCGCTGCGGGCCGGCATGGCGGCGGTGGCGTTCACCGACCACCGCAACTTCGCCCAGCACTACGACCCCGACTTCGACCTCGACCGGTCACCGTTCGCGATGGGCGACCGGGTGCTGCTGACCGGTGAGGAGTGGGGCGGTGGCCGGCACGGCACGGCGTTCGCCATCCAGACCCGCATCGACCACGGCTCCACCGACCGGGTCGGCTGCGGCATGGCCGAGATGACGCTGGAGGTCGCCGCCCAGGACGGGCTGCTCGGCATGGCCCACCCCAAGGACGGCGGCGCCGACGACTGCATGGCCGAGCTGGTCGACTTCCCCCTCTCCCACATCGAAGCGCTTCGCGGTGGCGACAGCGCCCTGCAGGACGCCGGCTTCCCCGGCGGCGGCAACGGCTCCAACGAGGCGTACTACCAGGCGCTGGCCGAGGCCGGTGGGCGGGTCGCCGCGGTCAACGGATCCGACAACCACTTCAAGCAGGTGTGGGCCGGTCCCTCCGGTCCCGGCGGCAGCGCGGCGTACGTGCTGACCACCGGGGTGACGGAGGAAGCGCTGGTCGAGGGCATCCGCGCCGGCCGCACGCTCGCCGGACAGGGCATCGCCGGCATCCGCATCGCCACCCTGCTGGACGCCGACGGGGTCGACGGGTTCGAGGCGATCACCGGTGGCTGGGCCGACCCGTCCGGCGACACGGTCACCCTGGCCCTCGCCATCGAGAACGGCGCCGGCCACACCATACGGGTCGTCGACGACACCGGTGCGGTCGTCGCCGAGGTCGTGCCCGACGGGATCGCGGACACCGTTGCCTTCGAGCTGCCGTCGTCGTCGGCCTTCTACCGGGTCACCGCCATGACCGTCGGTGCCAGCCGCGTCGGCCTGCCCGACCCGCTGGACTACGTCGACACGTTCGTCATGAACTCCACGCCGGTGTGGTTGTCCGCGCCCACCTCGGCGGCACGGACGCCATCCCTCGCCGACGGCACCCCGCTCGTGTCGCTGACCGACGCCGACTGGGGTGGCTTCGCCGACCTCGCCCGCGACGGCGACGTCGTGCACCTGGTCCAGCAGCAGCGGACCGGTGGCCAGGCCAGGGTCGTCACCCACCAGCGCTCGCTGGACGGCGGGCTGACGTGGTCGGTGGCGGTGGCGCTGGGGGAGGGACGGTCGCCCTCGATCGTGGTCCGCGACGACACGGTCACGGTCGCCTACGAGGTCCACGACCCGCGACGGTTCGGCGGTGACGTCGTCGTGCGACGCTCGACGGACGGTGGGGCGTCCTTCGGCCCGGCCGAGGTGGTCGCCGAGGGCAACGCCGCCCGTCCGGTGCTGGCCACCGGGGACGGCGTGGACCACCTGGTCTGGCAGGCGCAGGTCGACGACGGGACGTGGGCGATCCACCACCAGCGGCTGGACGGGGTGTCGACCGCGACCCGGCTGTCGTTCGCACAGTCGTGGAGCGGTGGCATGACGCAGTACGCCGTCCCGCCCCGTGAGCTCCTGCACATCCCGGCATCGGTCGAGCCCACCATCGCCGTGCACGGCGACACCGTGGCCGTCGCGTGGGAGGACAACCGCGAGGACCCGACGCCGGGTCGCAGCGGCAACCCCGACGACGTCGGCATCTTCGGTGCCGTGTCGACCGACGGTGGCATCACGTTCTCCACCGACCGCCGCTGGACCGACCGGATCCTGCGTCGCGACGAACCCACCGCCGAGGGGGTCGAGGGCAACCCCGCCCTGTCGCCGTCGCTGGCGATCACCCCCGACGGTGGGATCGTCCTGGCCCACACCAGCACCGTCGACTCGGCGTTCACCGACGTCTGGGTCCAGCGGTCCGACGACGCCGGTGCGACCTGGTCGACGTCCGGCCGGGTCGACGGGCCCAGCGAGTGGTCCTACCAGCCACAGCTGCAGGTCGAACCCGACGGGCTCCGGGTCGTCTGGCAGCAGGCGACGGATCCGACGTGGTCGCTGCGGACGGCCGTCTCGACCGACGGGGGCCTGACGTTCGGGCCGGCCCGGCCGCTGACCGGCGAGGGCCGCTACCACGGCTGGCCGGCGCTGACCGACGGGATGATGGCCTGGACCGCGGAGCTGCCCAGCGGCGTCGGCGTGGTGACCGCCCCGCTGGGCTGAAGCCCGGCCCCGGTCGCTCGCTGGCGGCCAGTCAACCGGAGGGGCACCCCGGTGGGGTGCCCCTCGTCGTACCGATGGCGGGGTCGGGCTACTCCGACGCCTGCCCGTGGTCGATGTGCGAACCACCACCGCTGAGGAACGTGCCTTGCGGCCCGTCGAGGACGACGTCGTCGGGGCCACGGCCCGGCAGGCTGGTGCCCGGCACGCCGTTGATGGCCTCGGTGGAGGCCGCCAGGTTGAAGATGGCGTAGGCGATCGCGTCGACGTTGACGTCCAGCGCTTCGGTGCTGGGGTTGTCGATCGTGTCGCAGGCCAGGTGGTAGCAGGGGTCGTACTGGTCACCGGCGGTGCCGCCCCAGATGGCTTGCTGCTCCTCGGTCTTGACGCCCTCGGCCCCCGTGAACAGCCCGCTGGCGGGGATGCCGACGTCGATGAACGCCTGGTAGTCCGACCGCCCGGAGAACTCGGAGTCCTCGTAGGGGATGTTGTTGGCCGAGTAGAAGGCCTCGAACAGGTCCTCGAGCTCCGCCGACCCCGGCGGGATGAAGACGGGTGCGGGGAACGTGGACTCGTCGGCGTCGTAGACGCCGTAGATGAAGTTCGGCGAGCCGACCATGTCGAAGTTGAGGTACAGCGCGAGCGCGTCGTACTCCTCCTGCGTCAGGCCGAAGTCCGGGTTGAACACGTACTGCTCGGACCCGATGAGGCCGGATTCCTCCGCACCCCACCACGCGAACCGCAGGGTGTTCTGCGGCGTGTACTTCGTGTTGTTGCCGAGCGCCAGCGCGATGGCCAGCAGCGCACCCGAGCCGCTCCCGTTGTCGTTGATGCCCGGACCCGCAGCCACCGAGTCCAGGTGCGCACCGGCCATGACGACGTTGTCGGGGTTCACGCCCGGCAGGTCGCCGATGACGTTCTCGGTGGTGCTGGTGACGATGGTGGTGTCGGCGGACAGGTCGACTGTCGTCGCCCCGAGCACCACCAGGCCGTCGGAGTAGGAGGTGTCCAGGACCGGGATGGTCAGGACGCCCACGACACCCTCGCCGAGCGTGCCCCCGATGATGTCCTGACGGCCCGGGTCGGCCGTGTTGCCCTGGTTGAAGATGATGACGGCCTCCGCCCCGGCGGCCTGGGCGTTCAGGGCCTTGTCGCTGAAGAAGCAGGCCCCGCGCTGGATCAACGCGATGTCATCGGGCCCGGACCAGTCGAGTCCGACGAAGTCGGCGGGTTCGCAGCCCGACGTGGATGCGTTGCCCAGCCCGAGGTCGAGGTCGACCGGGATGACGTTGCCGCCGAGGACGGTGCCGCTGCCCGAGAAGGCGAAGGCCTGGGTCTCGATGGGTGTGCCGTCCGCCACGAGGGAGCTGGAGTTCTCCGTGAACAGGCTGAAGTCGAAGACCTGGCGCTCGACGGTGTAGCCGGCCGCCTCGAGCAGGTCGGCGACGTAGTCCGCGGAGGCGTCGTAGCCGGGGGTACCGGATGCGCGCGTCCCGCCGTTGGCGTCGGCGATCGCCTGCCACGCCTCCATGTGGACGAGGACGTCGTCGGCATTGACACAGGCGAGCAGCTTGTTGGTCTGGTTCAGGTTGCGGGTGAGACAGGCGTTGCCGGACGGTGCGGCACCGGCGACGGTCGGCAGCAGGCTGACGGCGAGCAGCAGCGCGAGGAGCGCGCCGAGATGGGCATGGCGGTTCATCAACATCCTCCTGAATGGCAAGAATGTCGAGGTGCCCACGTCCCGACTCTGACGAGATCTGACCCTAGTCCCCCCGGCCTGCCGACACCACCCCCCTCCCCAAGGGCACGCCGATCGGCGACACTGGCGGGGTGACGGCGATTCGGTCATCCGGCGATGATGCCGGTCTGGTCGTGTCGGTGACCGCCGCGTTGCTGGACGAGCTGCGGCCGCGCGGCCACCCGACCGTGACGCTGGACAGCGACCTCGAGCGCGACCTGGCGCTGGACAGCCTCGCGCTGGCCGAGCTGCTGTCCAGGCTCGAGGACGCGCGGGGCACGAGGATGCCGGCCGAGCTGCTCGGCACCGCCACCACCCTGCGGGACCTGCTGGTGGACGGCGAAGCCCCGAACACGGCCACCGCGTCCACGTCCGCTCCTGCGCCGGTCGTCCCCACGGCCGCCGACGGCCCCCGGCCGACCGACCTGCCGACCCTCCTCGACAGCCTCGACTGGCACCTGGCGACCCATCCCGACCGGCCGCACCTGCGCCTGCTCGACGACGCCCGTCCCGTCGAGCTGACCTACGCCGAGCTGCACGACCAGGCGCTGGCCGTCGCCCACGGGCTGCACGGACGTGGTGCTCAACCCGGGGACGCCATCGCACTGATGCTGCCGACCGGCCGCGACTACTTCGTGTCCTTCCTCGGCGTCCTCCTGGCCGGCTGCACCGCCGTGCCGATCTACCCGCCGGACCGCCCCTCACGCATCGGCGAGCACCTGCAGCGGCAACGCCACATCCTCGACAACGCCCACGCCAGCATCCTGATCACCGTCCCCGAGGGCCGATCGCTCGCCACGCTCATGCGCGCCCACGTCACGACGCTCCGCCACGTCTGCACCGCCGACGAGCTGGCCGAGGTCGACGGCACCGACCCCCTGCCCCGGGCCGGCCCCGACGATGTCGCCCTGGTGCAGTACACCTCCGGCAGCACCGGGGCCCCGAAGGGCGTCGTGCTCAGCCACCGCGACCTCGTCGTCAACATCGACGCGATGGCGCAGGTCATCCAAGCCGCCCCCGACGACGTGTTCGTCAGCTGGCTGCCGCTGTACCACGACATGGGCCTGATCGGCGCGTGGCTCGGGAGCCTCCACGTCGGCATGCGGCTGATCTCGATGCCACCGCAGGACTTCCTCGTCCGCCCGGCGTCGTGGCTGCAGGCCATCACCGACCACGGTGGCACCCTCGCCGCATCACCCAACTTCGGCTACGAGCTGTGCCTGCGCCGCGTCACCGACGAGCAGCTGGCCACCCTCGACCTGTCCACGTGGCGGCTGGCGTTCAACGGGGCCGAAGCGGTCGGTCCCGACACCCTCCGACGGTTCGCCGAGCGGTTCGGCCCGGTCGGCCTGCGCCCCCAGGCGCTCGCGCCCGTCTACGGACTGGCCGAGGCCGCCGTCGGGCTGGCCTTCCCGCCCGTCGGCCGCCCGCCGATCATCGACCGGATCAGCCGGGACCGGCTGCCGCGTGGTGGGGTGGCCGAGCCGGTCCTCCCAGACGCCGCGGGGTCGGACGTGCTCGAGCTGGCCGCCTGCGGACAACCGCTGCCCGGCTACGCCATCCGCGTGGTCGACCGGACCGGCCGTGCCGTGTCCGACCGGACGCAGGGCCGCATCCAGTTCACCGGGCCGTCGGCGACCCGCGGGTACCTCCGCAACGACGAGGCCACCCGGGCCCTGCGTGACGGTGACTGGCTGGACACCGGCGACCTCGGCTACCTGGCCGACGGCGACATCGTCATCACCGGCCGCGTCAAGGACCTGATCATCCGCGCCGGCCGCAACCTGCACCCCCAGGAGCTCGAGCAGGTCATCGGCACCGTCGACGGCGTCCGGGCCGGCTGCGTCGCCGCGTTCGGGGTGGGCGACGCCGAGCGGGGCACCGAACGGCTGGTCGTGGTGGCGGAGACCCGCGAGACCGACCCGGCGGCACGGGAGGCCATCCGCGGCCGGATCCTCGACGCGGCCGTCGCGGTGGTCGAGACCCCGCCCGACGAGATCGTGCTGGTCGGCCCGGGGGCCGTGCCCAAGACGTCCAGCGGCAAGCTGCGCCGGGCCGAGACGGCGGCACGCCACGCCGACGGGCAGCTGGAGCGGCCGGTCCGTGCGGCGTGGATGCAGCTGGCCCGCTTCGGCTGGCTCGGGATCCCCAGCAGCCTCCGCGGGGTGCGTGGTCGGGTCGTGGAGGCCGGCCATGCGGCATGGGCGAGGCTGCTCGCGGTCACCGTCGTCGTGCCCCTCGCCCTGCTCGTGGCGCTGGTGCCTGGCCGGGCGCTGCGGTGGGCGCTGGTTCGCCGGGTCCTTCGTGGGGTCATGCGGCTGACGCGCACGCCTGCGGTGGTGAGGGGGGATTGGCCGCCCCCGCCAGCGGTGGTGGTCGCCAACCACGCCAGCTGGATCGACGGGCTGGCCCTGTCGGCCCACGTGCCCGGTGCCGTCCGGTTCGTCGTCGGGGAGGCGCTGGCCGACAAGCCGATCGAGGGGTTCGTCCTGCGACGGCTGGGTGCGGTGTTCGTCGAACGCCACGACCGCACGCAGGGGGTCGCCGACGTGGCTGCGCTGTCGGCGACGCTGGACAGCCGCAGCTACCTGGTGGTCTTCCCCGAGGGCGGCCTGGACCGCGTTCGCGGGCTGCGCCCGTTCCGTCTGGGTGCCTTCGACGTCGCGGCGACGGCCGGTGTGCCCGTGGTCCCCGTCGCGATCCGGGGCAGCCGCCGGGTGCTGGCCCCTCCCTCCACCCATCTGCGTCGCGGCACCATCGACCTCGTCGTCGGCGACCCGATCCTCCCCTCGGGGTCGGGCTGGGCCGCAACGCTGCAGCTCCGCGATGCCGCCCGCGCCCACATCGGCCTGCACTGCGGCGAGACCGACCTGGGCTGAGCGGCCGGTCGCGTCCGGCCAGGGGTGTTCGGTCGCACCTTGCAGCGACAACAGGCCAAGCGGCGTGCCTCAGGCGGTCAGCGAGAACACCGTGGCGAGCGGGACCGTGACCCCGAGCACCTCGACCTCGGCGTTGCCCGGCATGGCGTCCACGTCCCTGGCCTCGACGGTCCGGTAGGCCCCGTCGACGGGGTCGGTGTGGACGACCAGACGACGCTGGACCAGGTCCAGGACCCAGTACTCCGGCACGGCCGCCTCGGCGTACAGGCGGGCCTTCACGACCAGGTCGCGCCGGCGGCTGGAGTGGGCGACCTCGACGACCAGCTCGGCAGCGGTGACGGCGTCGGTGATGGCGTGGAAGTCAGCGGTCCTGACGATCGCGAGGTCCGGTACCGGCTGGCTGAACTCGCTGACGGCGTACGGGTGGGAGACGCCCACCATCCGGTCGGGGTCGAGGTGACGGGCGACGTGGTTGGTCAGCCACATCACCACCTTCAGGTGCGGTCCACCCTCGGCTGCCATGGCCACGATCACCCCGTCGATCAGCTCGACCCGCTCGTCGTCGAACCAGCCGTCGGCACCCCAGGCGTTGAACTCCCGACGGGAGATCGGGCGGATGGTGTCTGACAGCTCGGCGAGCACCTCGGTCATGGCCATGACGGTAGTGGGACACGTCCGGGAACGTCCGTCAAGGTCGCTTCGGCTGTGGACAATGGGGACGGGAATGCGGCATCCACCCATATCGTTATAGTTCTAACTATTGCTGCTGCGAGTGGAGGAGAGGTCATGGAGTCCCGCATCGAGCTGGGTGTCGACACCTTCGGCGACGTCACCGTCGACGCGTCGGGGAACCGGCTGCACCCGGCGGAGGTCATCCGCAACGTCGTGGAGGAGGCCGTGCTTGCCGAGCAGGTCGGCCTGGACTTCATCGGCATCGGCGAGCACCACCGCGACGACTTCGCCGTGTCCTCGCCGGAGGTGGTCCTCGCGGCCATCGCGGGCCGGACCTCGCGGATCAAGCTGGGGTCGGCCGTGACGGTGCTCAGCTCGGACGATCCCGTTCGGGTGTTCCAGCGGTTCTCCACCCTCGACGCAGTCTCCAACGGGCGGGCGGAAGTCATCCTCGGCCGGGGGTCCTTCACCGAGTCCTTCCCGCTGTTCGGGCTGGACCTGCACGACTACGAGCGGCTGTTCGAGGAGAAGCTGGACCTGTTCGCCCGGCTGCTGGAGGAGGGCCCGGTCACCTGGCAGGGCACCGTCCGCGCGGGCCTCGACGAGCAGGTCGTGTGGCCGCCCACCGAGGGTGGGCTGAAGGCATGGGTCGGCGTCGGCGGCAGCCCCGAGTCCGTCGTCCGGGCCGCCCGCTACGGCCTGCCGCTGATGCTGGCCATCATCGGCGGCTCACCCGTCCGCTTCACCCCGCTGGTCGACCTCTACCACCGAGCCCTGGACCAGCTGGGGAAGGACCGCCAGCCCGTCGGGGCGCACCTGCCCGGCCACATCGCCGAGACCGACCGTCAGGCGCTGGACGAGCTGTGGCCCCACCACCGCGCCCTGCATGCCCGCATTGGCGCCGAGCGGGGCTGGCCGCCCATGACCCGCGAGCAGTACGAGGCCGCCGCCGGGCCCGAGGGGGCGCTGATGGTGGGCTCGCCCGAGACCGTCGCCGCCAAGCTGGTCGAGGCGGCGAAGGACCTGTCACTGGACCGCATCGACCTGAAGCTGTCCGCCGGCACGCTGCCCCACGAGGCGATGATGCGATCCATCGAGCTGTACGGCCGCGAGGTCGCCCCCCGCGTCCACGCGGCGCTGGCGGAGGAGGTCTCCGCCAGCTGATCGCACGTCAACCGGCGGCCGCCGCCAAGAACTGGCTGGCCAGGTCCGTCAGCTCGTCCAGCGTGTAGCCCTCGAAGGTCTTGACGATCAGGACGAACCTGTCGTTCAGCAGGACGTGGACCCCGTTGGTCGCCTCGGTCGAGGCCGTCAGGGCCGGGCGACCGAGGCTGGTCAACGGGGCGACCTCGGTGTTGGGGTTGCCGGGAGTGGACTGGGCGAGCAGGGTCTCGCCGGTGGCGTCGTCGGGGTCGTCAGCGACCCACGTGCCGAAGTCGATCGTCCGGCCGTCCGACGGCAGCCACAGGCAGCGGTCGTCCCCGGGCTGCAACGGCACGTCCGTGGCGTCGTTGACGGCGCTGAAGTCGAGGTCGGCCACGACCCCGCAGATGGCCTCGCCGGTCGGCTCCAGCTCGATTGGACCCAGCGGCTCGGCAGCGACGGCCGGTGCGCTGCTGTCGTCGGTCGTGGCTGGCTTGGTCGTGGCCGGCTCGGTCGTGGCTGGCTCGGTCGTGGCGGTGTCGGTCGCCGGGGTGTCGGCGGTGGGGGTTGCCCGTGTGTCCTCGGACTCCACGGTGGCGGTCGCCTCGCCGGCGGCGTCCGCCCCGGCGGAGTCGTCGCCGCATGCCAGGCAGGTCAGCAGCAGCAACAGGGCAAGCACGGAGGTGGAGGCGTTTCGCATGCCCGCACTCCACACCGGGGCCGCATCGGCGGCATCAGGGGGGTACCCCGAACCTCGCGGCGCGGCAGGTCAGGTGGCGAAGGCCTGCTCGAACGCGGCCTCGAACGCCGGGGTCGCCGGACCGCTGTAGCCGCAGTAGTTGACGGTGTCGTTGGAGGCGGTCAGCAGGTACCGCTGGCCGACCCGCAGGTCGAACCCGGCGATCAGGCCGTCCATGCCGGCGGGGGCATGCAGCATGACCGTCTCGGCCTCGCCACCGGCGAACCAGCGGTCGACCGACAGGGTGACCGTCCCCTCCTCCACGCTCGTGGCGGTGGCCGCGAAGGCGGGGGACATGTCGGCGAGGATGGCGAGCTCGAACGGCAGGCAGCTGGCGAGGGCGTCGGCCTGGCCGAGGGACAGCTCGAGGGTGTCCTGCGGACCGGTCGTGGGGTCGGCGTCGGCGTCGGTGTCGCCGACGTAGAGGTAGACGGCCGTCGTCAGCGCGGCGATGGCCACGGCGAGGGCGATCGCGGCGGTCGACCGGCCACCCGGGCCGAGGCCGTGGATGGGCGGGGGCTCGTCGAGGACGATGATGGTCGGGCGTGGCGCGGCGGGGAGCTTGGCGGTCTGCATGGCCTCTCCAAGTGGTGGTGACGACGCGGCGTCACGGGGGTGTGGAACCTGGCGGCCCGGCGGGATTGGGTCCGTGGTCGGGTCGACATCCGCACGACGTGTCCGGGGTGGACCACGTTGCTCGGGGGTGTCAGCACTTGAGACGCGCAACCCCTCGGGAGGGTTCCCAGCGCCTCCGCGATTCGGCTGGCCGGGGGTCTACGCGGTCGCGGGCATCGTCTCGCGCATCCTCACCGCGAGGGCCGCGGCGCCCAGCAGCAGGGCGGCGGTGGTGACGAAGGCGCTGGTGAAGCCGAACCCCTCCACGAGGGCGCCGAGGACGAGCGGCCCGCCGACGGAACCGAGGTCTCCGGCCGTGTTGAGCACACCGACCGCCCTGCCGGCCCGGTCCCTGCGGACCACGTCACCGACGATGGCCGCGGGCAGGGGGTTCGTGGCGCCGGTCACCAGCCCGAAGGCGGCCATCGCGACGAGGAACGGCCAGGTGCCGTCGAGGACGACGAAGCCGAGCGAGACGATCGCGAAGGTCGTGAAGCCGATGATCCCCACGGGGCGTCGACCGCGGATGTCGATCAGGCGGCCGGCGGGGACGACCAGCAGCAGCTGGCCGACCGAGGCGACCGTCAGGCCGATCCCGAGCAGCGCCGGGCCCAGGGACAGCACGTCCTCGGCGAACAGCGGCACGACGGAGAACCGCAGGCCCGAGAGGGTCCAGCGGACGGCGGCCATCATGACGAGGGCGGCGATCAGCTCGCGGGTGCGCAGCAGCTGGCCGAAGCCGGCGAACGGGTTCCTCGAGCGGTCGGGCAGTGCGTCGTCGTCGGTCGGTGCCTCGGGGCCGGGCAGCCGACTGAAGGCGACCAGCCCGGCGATGCCGCAGGCGGCGGCGTAGATGACGAACGGCCAGCGCAGGCCGAGGGGTTCGGCCAGCGCGCCGCCGACGGTCGGGCCGAAGGAGGACCCGATGAGGAAGGAGGACTGGATGGTGCCCACGGCGCGACCGCGGAGGCTGGCCGGGGCGGTGACGAGGGTGAGGGTGACCAGCGCGCCGAGGAACAGGGCGCTGCCGAACCCGCCGATGCCGCGGGCGAACAGGAACCACCAGTAGGTCGGGGCAGCGGCGCTGGCCAGCGAGGACGCCCCCACGATCAGCGCCCCCCAGCCGACTGCCCGCCGCATGCCGATGGTGTCGATCAGCGGCCCCACGGCCAGGTTTGACACCAGCCGCACACCGGCGAACACGCTGACGATCGCCGTGGCCGCGAACACCCCCACCCCGAAGGACCGGGCGAACGCCGGGATGATCGGGATGACCAGCCCGAACCCCAGCCCCACCACCACCCCGATGGCCAGCGCCGCGGTGAACCCCGGGACCGCGCGCAGGTCGGCGAGGCCGGGTCGGCTGTCGGTCGGCGCGTCGTCGTGTTCGGTCATCGGGACCCGAGCATGCCCGACCGACGTGGGGGCAACAGGCTGTCAGGAACGAGTGGGCGGCCGCTTCGGAACGGGCCAGGTGCTCGGCCGCAGTGCAGCTGCACGCAGGACCGCTGCGTGGTGGGGGTCCATCGTCACAGGACGTCTGTTCAGCCATCGGCAGATCACCTGGTCAGTGGTGATGCCGACGTCTCGCGGTAGCTGTTCGATCGTGATCCGTCCCCGTCGGGCGATGAAGACGAGGACGGGGAACACGAAGACCCTGCGGCCAGTCGCCGCCGACAGGAGCCGTGCGGTCGTCGCCGCCTCCCAGCGTGCCGTTCGGAGGTAGGACGTCTTCTGACCGCTGACCATGACCGTCCGTTCCCCCACCCAGACGCGTCCACGCAAGTTCTTGGTGTTGAGCGCGTACGCACCGGTCGGGCCGATGACCAGGTGGTCCAGGTTCGAACCCCTCTCGTTCAGCGGGAGGTCGTGGACCACCGTCCACCGGTCGTCCAGCGTGGCGAGCGAGTGACCGACCTGCTCTTCCCCCTCGGCCCCCACGCGCCACGCACGTTCGGCATCGTGCGCACCGAGCAGTCGTCGAGCCAGCCTGAGCCAGCCAGACGTTGCGCTCGCGGCATGGGCCTGCATGGCGCGCGCGCCCTGTCCCGCCCGGGGCTGGCGAGGAGGCACGGGACCGGTCGTCCATTCCATGGACCGCTGCATCGGCTTCCGAACGAAAAGTCTTGAATGAATGGGTGGTTCGTTCTTCAGCCGCGAAACGGGGGACGCCCCCTGTGCGCAGCTGATCAGCGGGTTGTCCGCGCCGGCCCGCCCCTGAACCGTGCGGCGACCTCCTGGTAGACGGCAGGGTCGACGGTGTCCTCGACCGCGAGCAGCTGCAGGCGGGTCCCGCCCAGCCGGTCGAGCTCGGTCAGCACCGACGGCGCGATGACGTCGTCGCCGACCAGCAGCAGCGGCGCGGCGTGGGCCCATGCCGCTGACGCCGCGATCAGCGCCTCGCCGAACCGGTCGCCGGAAGCCATCAGCACCGCGTCGGCCCCGCGGTGGAACCGGTTGGTCGAGACGGCCACCGAGGTCTGCTGACGGGCGGGGCCGGCCAGACGGATGACGTTCGGGGCGTAGTCGGTCAGCGCGGCCAGCATCGAGTCGGGGATGACTGACTTGCCGCCGAGGACGACGATCTCGTCCGGCTCGAGGCTGCGGAGGGCCGCGTCGGTTTCGGGTGGCATCCGTCCACCGTCGACCAGCAGGACGGGCGCGCCCTCGACGGCGGCGGCTGCACCACCCGACAGGGCGTCGGGGTAGTTGACGCCGGTGGCGACGAACACCGTGCCGGCACCCTCCAGCCAGCCGGCCTCGGTCAGGACCTGTGCGGTGTGGAACCGGTTGGTCCCGGCGATCCGACCCGTTGGCGCGCCGCGTTCCCCGGTGGAGGGGAGGCTGGAGGAGGGGACGACGGCCTCGCCACCGACCACGACGACCTCGGCGAAGGACGGGGCCAGCAGCTCCAGCAGCCGGGCGTTGCCGTCCGGGTCGTCGGGGTCCACCAGCACCGTCAGGCCGCGGGTGCGTCCGGCGAGCCCGGCGACGGCCAGCCCGTCAGGGAAGTTGGCGTCGGTGGCGACGTAGAGGGTGAGGTCGCTGGATGCCGCGCCACGCTGTCCGGGCGGCGGTGTCGGGTCGAGCCCCCCGAACCCGAGGTGGCTCAGGGTCGCGGACAGGAAGCCGATGGCGAGGGCCTGCTCGTCCCGGCCGCCACGCAAGGTGGTACGGCGGTCGCTGACGTACCGCAGGAGGTGGCTGATGCCGTCGGGATCCTCGTAGGCGATGTAGAGCTCGCGGTCGGCGGGGTCGTCGAGAAGGGTGATCTCCGCGGGGACGGTCCCGCGCAGCTCGCACCCCGTCGCGGTGCGCCGGTGGAGGGTGACCTGCCCGCGGGCGACGGCGTCGTCGACGGCCTCGGTGACCCTCCAGATGTCGGTGTGGGCCGGCGGGCAGGTCGGGTCGCCCTGCGTGGTGAGGCGGCCGAGGAACGGCTCTGCCGGGTCACCGGTCCAGCGGATGGACACCTCGCGGATCTCACCGGTGGTCGTGCGCCAGTCGCCGGCCAGGTCAGGGTGGTCGGCGGGGTCGGCGGTGTGGTCCCCGGGTGGGGGAGGGTCGACCGGCGACCCTCCGGCGAGGCGACTGAACCCCATGTACCCGGTCCCGCCGGGGTCGGGGAAGGCGGCCATGGTGAGCTGGCCACCGAAGGTGAAGAAGCCGACGCTGCCGCCGCCGGCATGCTGGCTGCAGTCCTCGTGGGCGCCGAGGCGGAACCCGTCGACCATGCCCCAGGCCCGGTTCTGGCCGGCGCCGCCGGGGATCAGCCCGTGGCCCCACACGAGCCCGTCCCACCAGACCTCACCCGGGACGAAGCACGACCCCTCCTCCGCCTCGACGATCGTCGCCGTGAAGGTGGGGGAGGTGCCCGTGATGCGCAGGACGGTGCGCCCGGGCGGGCTGTCGGGGGCGTCGGTGTCGTGGAGCAGCCAGTCGCCGACGACGCGGTGCTCCACCTCCACCCAGTCGTTGTTGCCGTGGTCCAGGCGCATCCGGCCGGTGGGGGTGTCCCAGGTCAGGAACGGATCGGTGGAGGGATCGGACATCTCCAGCTCGACGTGGTGCTGGGTGCAGTCGGCGTCGAGGGCGAGACCGTCGAACGTAGTGGCCCGGTCCGACCGCGGGACCATCTCGGTGACGAGGACGGTGCCGGGGGCCATGCAGGGCTCGTACCCGCCGTCGACGACGGTGGCCTCGAACACGGCGGGCCTGATCTCGACCCACTCGACGACGACTCCCTCGACCCGGTGCTCGACCGCGGCCCGCGGATGGCCGTCGCCGTCGACGGGGTAGTGGTCGGAGGTCACGATCCAACGGTCCTGCAGGTTCGAGGACGGGTCGTCCGGGCTCGGCTCGCCGGCGGCGGGTGCGGGGGTGGGGAGGAGTGCTGCGAGCAGGGCAGTCAAGGCGAGGACGACGGATGACGGACGCACGGCTTCGACCTTCCGGGTGGTGATGGCCCGACCGAACGCAGCGTCCCGAGCAGCGACGGGAGTGTCAAGGAATGGGTCATGCTGGTGTCGTGATCAGGCGGTTCCAGCCCGAGGACACCGACGCCGTCGTCGACGCGTGGCGTCGGGCAAGCGCGCTGGCCCACCCGTTCCTCAGCGACGAGTTCGTGGTGGAGGAGGAGCGGCGCACCCGCGAGGTCTACCTGCCACGGGCCGAGACGTGGGTGGCTGAGGTCCAGGGTCGGCCCGTCGGGTTCGTCGCGCTGGTCGGGGACGAGATCGGCGGCTTGTTCGTCGACCCGGCGTTCCACGGGCAGGGGCTGGGCCGGGCGCTGGTCGACAAGGCGGTCGAGCTGCGCGGGGCGGTGCGGGTGGAGGTGTTCACCGCCAACACGATCGGCCGGCGCTTCTACGCCGCCTACGGGTTCGTGGGAGAGGAGGAGTGCCGACACGAGGAGACGGGGGAGATGCTGCTGTGCCAGCGGTACGAGCCGGGTTCCCCTGGTGCCGTTGACGGTCGGCGGGGGTCGGCGTAGCGTTTCGTACACGGCGTCCTGTCACGCCGGACCTCCACATCGGGCCTCCACGCGGCCCGGTCCCGGGGAGGCAAGGTCACCGAGTGGTCGACAGGAGTGGTTGATGGACTTCCGTCGTGTGCTCGACGCATCGGTGGGGCGTGGCGAACCGGTGTTGGTCGGGCCAGGGACGAGGACGTCATGACCACACAGCAGACCTTCAAGCGCCGTGTCCGCGAGCGGATGGCGAGGACCGGCGAACGATACGCCCAGGCGAGGCGGGTGCTGCTCGAGCAGCAGGCCGCGGCGCCGCGGGTTGATGGCCGGGCCTGGGTGTCCCAGCCGGAGATGTCGGACGAAGCCATCCGGTCCAACACCGGGCGAGGGTGGGACGAGTGGTGCGACCTGATCGAGGCCTTCGACGGGCACACCGACGGGCACTCGGCGGTCGTCGAGCACCTGATGGAGGTCCACGGCCTGACCGGCTGGTGGGCACAGGGCGTGACGGTCAGCTGGGAGCGCATCACCGGTCAGCGGCTGCCGTTCCAGCAGTCCGATGGGCTGTTCGCCTCGTCACGGACCAGGACGGTGGCGGTGGACGCCGATGAGCTGCGCGAGCTGTTGCTGGACGCGGATGGCCGCGACCACCTGTTCGGCGGCATGCCCACCGAGCTGCGTTCCCGCCCCACGTCCAAGAACGTGCGCATCGCGATGGAGGAGGGGAGCGTGGAGTTCACGCTGACCCCCAAGCCCGACGGCCGCACCGCCGTCAACGTCGCCCACACCCGTCTGCCCGACCACACGGTCGTCCCCGCCTGGCAGGACTTCTGGACCGAGTGGCTGGAGGCGCTGGAGGGGTAGCGCCACCAGCCGCGCCGGCCGCAACCCCCTGCTACGCCAGCAGGGCAGAGGTTGCTTGGATTGGCGTGCTCAGTCGGAAGCGGACGGACATCGGCTTGGCGCCCCTGTGGTCCAGTGGGGTCACCAGGCCGCAGTACTCGAAGGCGACGTCGGACTTGCGGCGGCGGAGCCACGCGTGAATGCGGGTGCCGTCGCTCGGCGCGTTCAGGATCTCTCGGCCCTTCTTGTTGTCGGGTCCGACGCTCGACTGCGACGACCACACGAGGATGTCGCCGCCCTCGAGGTGGTCCTCGTAGTCCCCTCCTTCCTGCATGTTGCCCTTGTGCAGCGTGACGAAGAGCAGGACGTCCTGGTCCAGCGAGACATGGCCGGTGTTCCAGTTGCCGGGATTGAACTCCTCGCCATACAACGGCGGGATGTCCTGTCGCTTGAACGCCTCGCCCAGGTGACGGGCCAGCGGGTTGTACTCCCTCTGGTCGAGGGTTCGTAGGTACTCGGCGACAAGGGTCATCCAGCTGGCGGCCGAGATGGGTGGTGCGGAGGGG
Source organism: Euzebya rosea (assembly GCF_003073135.1). NCBI lineage: Bacteria > Bacillati > Actinomycetota > Nitriliruptoria > Euzebyales > Euzebyaceae > Euzebya > Euzebya rosea. The sequence goes on along the minus strand of NZ_PGDQ01000011.1, from coordinate 160,724 downwards.
TTGTCGGATCGCAGCACGAATCCGTCCTTTGTCCGGTCGAGCGTCTTGAGTACCGCGCTCGGCCCTTCGCCGGCGTCGTACTCCACCAGAACGCGCCGCCCCACCAGCGCGGCGCGATCCTGCCCGCTGATCCAACGCATCAACAGCCGGTCCCCTGACTTCACAGGGTCGGGTCCACCAGCCATCGAGTCGCCGTGTGCCGTCACCACGAACTCTTCGCTTGGCGACCGGTCCTCACCGCGGGTGTCGGCGATTTCGATTGCCTGACCTGCGACCAGCAGATCCGTCGGTTGACCGAACGCGCCGCACGCCACCTGATAGGTCGGGAAGAACGGCAGGGCGGTCCCGCCGCCGGCGGCGACCGCCCCAATCGGACGCATCACCCATTCACCGTCGATCTGGGAGAGACGGACTCGGTGCAACGTCCCCGGTCGCCCGGCGTTCGGGCCGAACCAACCACGCAGGAGTGGCCAGAGCGCGTTCCCCTGTTGGCCCAGCACCTCGGCCGTGTTCAGCGCAATCTTCACGAAGTTCCCGACGTACCGCTCGCCATCGGCGAGGAACGGCGTCGGCCCCTCGGGCACCTCGGGGTTCCGGGTGCGGTCGAACCGCAGGATGGGCTTCCCGCTGCTGTGGGAGACCGTCAGCTCGATGTCATGCCCTCGACTCGGAGTGCGGCGGAGCAGGTAGTCGCCGAGGCGCCACTCGATCAGCTCGGCGAGCATGGCCTCGACCGCGTCCCGCAGGTCCTCCGGAACGCTGAAGTTCGGAAGGAACCGGTCATCCTCCAACCGGAATGCGGGCTGACCCTTCCCGAACTCCCCGGTCCACGCCGCCATGGGGTTCTTGCGCCAGAAGACGGCCCACTGCTCATCGGTCAGGGCCGACACGTCTGGGAGGGAGGACGATTGGACGTCGCTGACCAGCCTGGGGTCGGCCTCAACGATTCGGCGGGACGCCGCGGCGAGTTCGTGCGAGTCCATCCCGTCGTGCAGGGCCCCTTCGTGCAACAAGGCCTTGAGCAGCACCATCTTGTAGGACTTCGTCATCGAGGTGGCCTCGACCTCGGCGACGAGTGAACGGAACCGGTCCCACGCCTCGGTCTCCTGCTCTGTGAGAAGCGACTCGTTCCGCAGCAGGCCGAACCAGCCCCCGTGGGACCGCTTGGCGCTGGCGGGGTTGTATCCCGAGCGGAGGGCTTGCATCGCTGTCGGACGTTCACCGAACTCCTCGGCGTGGTCCTGGACGTAGGCGACCAAGGTCGAGCCGGGCTCGTAGCGCTGCCGGCTGGTGGCCAGCTCGCGCAGCAGGTCGACCGCCCCCAGCTCCCAGGTGACCGAGCACCCCGCTGGCAATTGCCAATCCCCGTCTTCCAGCGCGGCCAGGATGTTCGCGGCGCTGGGCGTCTCCGCCATGCCGAGTCCCAGCAGCGCCCGTGGCTTTGCGAGAAAGGACCGGTGGTTGCCGAGGAAGTCGACGACGACCAGCTTCTCCTTGTTGTCACCAAGCCGGAGGCCGCGGCCGAGCTGCTGGAGGAAGATCACCGGTGAATCGGTTGGGCGGAGCATCAGGACCGTGTCGATCGCCGGCAGGTCGAAGCCCTCGTTGAAGACGTCCACGGCGAACAGCACGTCCAGCTCGCCGTTCTCCAGCTTCCTGACGGACCCACGGCGCGGGTCGGAGGACGGCTTGGAGTGCACCGATGCAGTCCGAAGGCCCTGCTGGCGGAACCACTCAGCCATGAAGTCGGCGTGTGCGGTGGTCTGGCAGAACGCGAGCGTTCGCTTCCCAGCCCGGCTGGCCCATTCCCGGTGGGCGTGGGCGGCCCGATCGTGGGTCTCGATGGCGGCCGACAACATCGCCGGGTCGAACTTGCCGTTGCGCCAGGGGATCGGCACGAAGTCCACGATGTCCTTGATGCCGTGGTACTCGAAGGGCACCAGCTCGTTGCGGTTGATGCCCTCGACGAGATTGGCCTCGTAGACGAGGTTGTCCCCGCACAGGCCGAGGAGGTCCGCACCGTCCATGCGTTCCGGGGTTGCGGTGAGACCCAGCAGGAACGCCGGGTCGAAGTGGTCGATCACCTTTCGGTACGACGAGGCCGCCGCGTGGTGGAACTCGTCGACAACGACGTAGTCGAAGTCAGACGCCTCGAACTCATCGAGGTGGCGATGGAGGGTCTGCACGCTGGCGAACACGACATCGGAGTCCTCCTCGCGTTCCTGTGCCATGAACATCCCGAGCGACCGATCGGGCTGGACCTTGCGGAACACGTCGAGGCTCTGGCGGAGGATCTCCTCCCGGTGGGCAAGGAACAGCACCCGGCCGAACTGCGGGCGGGCGGTGTCGAACGCGGCGAGCCAGGTCTTGCCGAGACCGGTGGCCATCACCACGAGGCCGGCCCGGTGCCCGTCGGCTCTGGTGGCCTCCAGCGCCGCGAGCGCTTCGGCCTGGAGCTCGCGCGGTGTGTAGGGCTGAGCGACCTCCACGGTCACGTCGGCGGGGTCCACACCGGCAGGGACGAGCTCCTGGATCCCGGAGTCGTCGGTTGGGGTGGTCGTCTCGGCTGCGAGATCGACGTCAGTCGACGGATCGAGCAAACCCGGAGGGGGTGGCGCGGTCCGGGAGAAGGGACGGTGACGTTGGTACTCCTGGATCCACCGTTCGGTGAGCGGCACCGTCCAGGCATGCGTCCAGAGTTCCTCGAAGGTCTCCAGCATGGGACGCACGGTGTCCAGGCCCACGTTCCACTCGATGCCTCCTTCGAGCCCTGACGCGCTCAGGTTGGAGGATCCGACCCAGGCAGCGGCCTGGTCGTCGGTGGAGGAGTGGAACAAGTAGCCCTTCGGGTGGAAGCTGCGGACACCGCGGCTCTCGAACACGCGGAGCTGGACCCTGCCGGGATACTCGGTCCCCAGGTCGTGCAGGAGGCGCAACGCTCGGGGCTCGGTCCGGTACAGGTAGTCGGTGGTGAGGACGCGTAGCTGCGATCCTCGTTCGACGGCGTCGGCGAGGGGGTCGGCGATCACCTTGAGGCCGGACTCCATCACGAAGCTGACGACGAGATCGACCCTGTCGTACGTGCTGGTTTCGAGCAGGCTGAGCAGTGCCGGACCGAGGGGTGCGGACGTGCCGTCGGCCAGACGAACCACCCCACTGTCAAGGCTCTCGGAAGACGTCAGTGACCCAACGCCACGGGACGCCGAGGTGCCGAAGCGTGGGATCACGTGAAGGTGGAGGTGAGGGATCTGCTGGCCGGCGGAGTGACCCGAGTCGAACCCGACCGTGTAGCCGGTGGGGCCGTGCTGATCGTCGAGCAGGCGCTTGACGTCGCCCACGAGCGAGAGCAGGTCGGCCTGCTCCTGTGGCGTCGCTTGCCACCACGTTTCGATCAGCCGGCGAGACACCAGCAGGGAATGCCCGGCGACTGGCGAATCAGGCGCCGCGATCGCGAACGCAGATGCGTTGCCGGCGAGGTGTTCGCTGGGCGGGATGGCAAAGAACGGAGAGAGGTCTGACACGGCCACACTTCGGTCGGCGATCGAGAACTGCCGGGGCAGTATGCCAAGCGGTGTTCGTCAGGGATGACGGCGCGTGTGAGGAGCTCTTCTCACCAGTCCTGCGGCAACGACGGCACGGGCCATGTCCGCGCCAGTCGCGCGCTGCGCTGGACTGCCGCCAGTGGGTTCGGGTCAAGAACGTTCCGCTGTGACTTCAGCCATCGGTTGATGGTCCAGTTCGTGGTGATGCCTACGTCGGATGGGCGTTGCTTGATCACGAGCTCGCCACCCACGAAGACCAGCGCCGGCCGGACGTCGACCGTCTGGCCCACGGCGGCCGACAGCAGGCTCGCAACGGTCTTGGCTTCCCACCTGGCGGTTCGGAGATATGGGGTGCGTTGGCCGTTGACCATGACCACCCGTTCGCCAACCCAGATCTTGCCGCGCACCTTCTTGGTGTTGAGGGCGAAGACTCCTCCGGGCCCGATCGCCAGGTGATCCAGGTTCGAGCCCTTCTCGTTGAGTGGCAGGTCGTGAAGGACGGTCCATCGATCGTCCAGCTTCGCCAGCTTCCGTCCAACGGCCTCCTCGTCCTCGGCACCTCGACGCCACGCCCGCTCGTCATCGTGCACACGAAGAAGTAAGCGGGCGACCCGTAGCCACCCAGGTGTGGCTGCTGCTGCGTCGGCCTGCATCTCGCGAGCCCCCTGACCCGGCCGACGGTCGAGCCAGGAGGGTTCGGTAGTCCACGTCATGCAGACAGCAACGGCTGAGAAACGGCGAGTCTTGAATCCTTCCTTGGGAAGGTCAGTTGGTCAGCTGTGGACCGTCCCGAGCGGACGGCGCAACCGCTCGTGGTTCAGGTAGTCGGGGTGGTGCTCGTCGAGAATGTTCGGCTGGATCCAGTCGGCCAGCTGCAGCAGGCGGTCGGGACGCAGAACCCCGAGGTCGTGCTGATCGAGCTGGGTGTACAGGCACTGGTCGGGGTCCAGGTGCAACGCCGTGAACGGCACCCCGGCGTTGAAGGCGTAGTCCGGTGAGGTGAACCAGAGGTGGGTCCGGTCGGACTGCCCGAGGGTGAACCAGCGGTCGTCCCGCACCTCGCCGGGGCAGACAGCGAGGCTGATCAGGCCGGGTACCTCCAGGCAGAACCAAGAGTTCCACTGATCATCGGCGTTGCGCCAGACGCGCGGCAGGCGGCCGGGACGGCGGTCATCGGGCATGCGGACGGACAGGTGCTTCAGCACGGAGAACACGCGCGGCTCCTTCGAGGGTCGCTTGTCATCGGGGATGACCATCGGTGGGCACGACCGCACGACGCGGTCGGGCCGGGTCATTTGATGCGCGTGTTCACGTCCGGGACCCTACCCCGGACGGAGGGTCCTCACGGGCCCGCGATCACCACCGCGCTGAACGGTCCGGCGCCCTACCACTGTCAGGTCCATGCCTCGACTCCGTTCGTGCAACAGAGACCGCGTCTCCACCTCCGCCCCACCGGCCGGGCCGGCAGGAGAACGCCGGTCCCACGACGAAGGGGCCGGTCGAGTCGTCCCGCACGAGCCGATGGGGCGGCCGAACCGAACAGGGGCACACATGCGCACGATCGTTCCGAGGATCTTCGCGGTCCTCGCCTTGCTGTCCACGCTTCTCCTCACCGTCCCGGTCAGGGCCTCAGGGCCCGAGCTCACCATCTCGACGCTCTCCACCCGCGCCGACCTGGTCTCCGGCGGCGACGTCCTCGTCGAGATCAGCCCGACCCCGCCCGCCGGCACCGTCATCGACCTCGACGGCACCGACGTCACCGACGCGTTCGCCACCGGACTCGACGGCCGCTATCTCGGCCTGGTCACCGGCCTCGCCGTCGGCGACAACACCCTCACCGCAACCCAGCCGGACGGATCCGGCGCCACGCTGACCCTCACCAACCACCCCATCGAGGGCCCGGTCTTCTCCGGCCCGCACCTGCAACCGTGGGACTGCCGCACCGCCGAGAACGGCCTCGGTGAGCCGACTGACGGGCACTGCAACGCCCCCAGCATCGTCGACTACCACTACGTCCCCACCGGCGGCACCAGCTACCAGGCCTACGACCTCAGCAACCCGCCGACCAACGTCGCGACCGTCACCAACGACCGCGGTGACACCGTCCGCCACATCGTCCGCCGTGAACGGGGCAGCCTGAACCGCGGCCTCTACGCCTTCGCGTTCCTCCACGACCCGGCCACCGGCGAGCCCGACCCGCGCAATCCGCAGGACGGCTGGAACCGCAAGCTCTACTACCCCTTCGGCGCCAGCTGCAACACCAACCAGACGCAGGGGTCGATGCCCAGCGTGCTCAACGCCACCCGCCTCGCGGAGGGCTTCGCGATCGCCACCTCCTCCCTCAACGTCCTGGGTCACCACTGCAACCCGGTGCTGTCCGCCGAGACCGCGCTGATGCTCAAGGAGCGGGTCGTCGAGACGGCCGGCCCGATCCGCTACACGATGAGCACCGGCGGCTCCGGCGGCGCCATCGGCCAGCTGCAGGTCTCCAACGCCTACCCCGGCATCACCAACGGCCTCATGCCCGGCTCGACGTTCCCCGACGTCTGGTCCACCGCGATGGAGGTCCACGACTGCGTGGTCCTCGAGGCAACCGCCAGCCCGATGACGCCGCTGCAGAAGGCCGCCGTCGACGGGCACGGTCCGCCCCAGTCCACCTGCGGCGCGTGGGTCGGCACGTTCGCCCCCGGCTCCATCCCCTTCAACGGCTGCTTCTCCGACTCCGGCGTCCCGACGACCAACACGCCCGACCCGACCCGTGACTACATCCCCGTCGTCCAGTCCGACGGCTGCCGGGCCACCATCCAGGACATCCAGGCCAACGTCTGGGGCCGCGACGCCAACGGCTTCGCTCACCGGGCCCTGGACAACGTCGGCGTCCAGTACGGTCTCGTCGCCCTGAACCTGCCGGCCACCGACCCCGGCAAGATCACGATGCAGCAGTTCCTGGACCTCAACACCCGCGTCGGCGGCGTCGACATCGACGGGGTCCGCCAGGTGGCGCGCACCGCGATGGACCCGGCCACGGCCGAGATCGCCTACCGCTCGAGCATGCTCAACGACGGCCGCGGCCTGGCCCGCACCGCCATCATCGACTTCGCCGCGTCCCTCAACGTGGAGATCCACACCCCGTACCACGCCTACGCCATCGAGGAGCGCATGGCGCGGATCGGACACGAGGACAACCACGTGATCTGGCACAACGGTCCGTCGGGCACGGCCTGGGACACGATGGACGACTGGCTGGCGTCGGTCGAGGCAGATGGCGGCATCGACCCGCTCACCGGCCTGGACCCCGACGTGGTCAAGGACACCCGACCCACGATCGCCGAGGACTCCTGCTGGAGCTCCGGATCGCAGGAGGACCTGTCGGCCTGCGCCCCGGAGGTGTTCGCGGACTCCCGCATCCAGGCGGGCATGCCGCTGTCGCACGACGTGCTGAAGTGCACGCTCAAGCCGATCGACCCGGCCGACTATGCCGGTGCCGTGCCGCCGGTCACCCCGGCTGACCTGCTGGTCCTCGAGCAGGTGTTCCCCGACGGTGTCTGCGACTACTCCGTCCCCGGCGTCGGCCAAGTGCCGTCGGTGCAGTGGCTGACCTACAACGACGGCCCGGGCGGTCGTCCGCTGGGGCCACCGCCGACGTCCACGGCCTTCTAGGCCACGCCCCGGAACGAACCGACGCCGCCCCCTGCGAGAGGGGGCGGCGTCGTGGGGTCGTGACGAGGGATCAGGCGGCCATGGCCGGCACGCGGTCCAGGCGCATGGTGATCGTGGAGGCGGTGGCGACGGCGTCGTAGTAGTCGGCGCGACGGCGGGCGGCGCGGCCGTTGGGGTAGTGCTCGGCCGGCGCGGGGGTGTCGTCCAGGGTGATGGTCATGGCGGCACGGATCAGCTCGAAGGCCTCCGCACGGATCTGGCTGATCCGGGACTCGGTGACGCCCATCTCCGCGGCGATGTCGGCCATGGACCGCTCCTCGAAGAAGTAGGCGGTGATGACCTCCTGCTGCCGCTCGGGCAGCGCGGCGATGGCGTCCAGGAGGATCGCCTGGCGCTCGCGGCCGAGGATGTCGGCCTCGGGGGTGATCTCGTGGGACGGCAGGATGTCGTCGATGCCGTCCTCGGTCAGCGACTCGTAGTTGAGGACGGTCCCGCGGTGCACGTCGTCGACCAGGCGCTGGGCCTCCTCGGCACCGACCCCCATCTCCTGCGCGGTCTCCTCCAGGGTGGCGGTGCGTCCCTCGCGGGCCACGAAGGCGGCCTGCGCGGCCTGCATCCGACGGGCACCTCGTCGCACCGAGCGGGACGCCCAGTCGCGGGACCGCAGCTCGTCCAGCAGCGCACCCTTGATCCGCCGTCGGGCGAACCGGTCGAAGGGCACCCCGGTGGAGGCGTCGTAGGCCTGCGCGGCCTGGGTCAGCCCGAGCAGGCCGGCCGACATCAGGTCCTCGCGGGGCACGTGCCGGGGGATGCGCGACGCCATGCTGCTCACCTCGTACCCGACGAGGGGCATGTTCGTGCGGATCATCTCGTCGAGGTGGGCGGTGGCGGCGGGGCGCGTCGTCTGCATGCCCCTACCGTGTGGGCGGGAACGGCCGGCGACTATCCGCCGAGGGGTTGAGATTCCAACCGAATCAGGCGCGTTTCGACGCAGCGTACGTAGTCAGTCGTGACCAGGAACGCCCGCTCCTGTCGCACCGGTTGCACGGTGTCACTGCCTGTATCGGCCGATGCCGGACGGTCCTGAGGACTTCGACTCAGATGTGTGTCGTCGTCGCGGCGATGCCGACCCGCTGGGTGCGGAACGGTCCGGTGACCTCGTAGGTCAGGCCGTCGCCGGGCCCATCGAGGCCGGCCCGCTGGGAGGAGAAGTACAGCCGGCTGCCGTCGGGCGAGAAGCAGGGACCGGTCACCTCCGACCCCTCGTGCTCGGGCCCGGGCATGCGGACCAGCGGCACGACCTCACGGGTGTCGGCGGTGATCAGGCGGATCTCCATGTCGCCACCGTCCTCGGCGACCAGCACATCACCCGACGGGGCGACGGTCACGTTGTCGACCCCCGTGAGGCCACCGTCGGGATCGGTCTCGGCGTGGTACAGCGTGGTGATCGTCTGGGCCTCGACGTCGTGGACCCACACCCGGTTGTCGCCCTTGGTGGTGAAGTAGACGAACCCCGAGTCGTACCAGATGCCCTCACCGCCGTTGAACGCCGTCCCCGCCGTCCGTTCGCGCAGGGGCGTGGCCGTCGGGTCGTCCACGTCGACCCACTCCACGCTGCCGTCGTCGGCCAGCACGGCCGCCTGCAGGACGCCGTCGCCCTCGTCCCGGGCTCGCATCCGGCCCTCGGCCATCGCCTCGTCGAACCGTCCCTCGGCCATCACCCACCGGTAGAACAGCCCGGCGGGGTCGTCCTCGGTCAGGAAGAGGTGCTGGTTGACCGGGTCGACCGCCACCGCCTCGTGGTTGAACCGGCCGAGCATGGGATGGGGTTCGCCCGCCCACGACCCGTCGGGCGGGCACTCCCACACCTGTCCGCTGTCACCGGCCTCCTCACACGACAGCCATGTCCCCCACGGGGTGATCCCGCCGGCACAGTTGCGCGAGGTCCCCTGCAGCACCGGGTAGGCATCGATCGTCGACCCGTCGGCGGCGAAGCGGATGCCGCCGACGCCACCCGCACCCTCGCCGACCTCGGAGTTGTTGACGTAGCGCCAACCGCCGTCGTCCTCGGGGAAGCAGGCCGCCCCGTCCGGTGCGGGGTGCCACACGTACGACGACGCCCCGTCGGCCAGCCCCACCCGCAGCCCGGACGCGGCGATGATCCGCGACCGGAAGCCCTTCGGCAGCATCAGCCCGTTGGCGTCCGGTCCGAGCAGCGCGCCGTAGGGTCCCTCGCCCCGCACGACCGGGCCGGCCAGCAACGTCCGGTACTGCGCCGGCGAGCAGGCCAGCACCGCCCCCAGGACGGTCGCCTTCAGCAGGGTTCGCCGTCGCAGGGCGGTCTGGCCGATGTGCATCGCCGCGATGCTAGATGCCCACCCCCGACATGCGCGGGTGGGGTAGCCTCCGAGACGAGGAGGCACCCGGATGGGGACGTTGGCAGAGGCGCTCGAGCCGTTCTCGGCGACGCGTGCGGAGGTCGCCTACCGCTACCCCGGCCCGACCGGCCTCGTCTCGCGGATCCTCGGGGTGATCCCGCACTCCTTCGGCCTGCTGGTCATCTGGCCGCCGGCACTGCACACCACGACCCTGTCGGTCCCCACCCTGTTCGACGTGCCTGCGGTCGACCTGGGCCGGTCCATCGACCCCGACCTGCGGGCGATGGTGGCCCACGCCTCCAGCCGGGCGTTCGGGTGCAGCTACTGCACCGCCCACACCGCCATCATGGGCAGCGTCGTCCGCGGGCCCGCCGAAGCCCCGTCCATCGACGACCGGGTGCGGGCGGTCACCACCCCGCAGCAGCTCGACCCGCCAGCCCGTGCAGCCGTGGAGTACGGCACTGCCGTTGGCTCGATGCCGCCCGTCGACCTGTCCGTCGCCACCGACGACCTGGCCATCCACCACGACGCCGACGCCGTCGAGGCGATCGTCCTCACCGCCGCCTGCATGGGGCTGCTCAACCGGCTGTTCGACACGCTGGGCGTCCCGCTGGAGACCGCGGTGCAGCATGCCGCCGGTGACACGCTGGCCGAGCAGACCGGCTGGACCGCCGGCAAGCACGAGCAGGAGGGACCACGGTCCGACGACGGCGAACGGCTGGCCATCGCGTCCCGCGTGCTGATGCTCAGGGAGGTCCCGGCTGCCGAGGCCCACGCCAGGCGACTGCTGGAGGACGTCCCCTCACGCGGAGGTCCCCAACGACGCCTCCTGCGGGAGGCTGCCGGGTTCGTGCCCTACTGGATGGACACGATCCGTCGCCGGAAGGCGCGCCGGCTGTTCGTGCACTGGACGGTCGAGCGGCTGCTCGCCGACGGGGTCGACGACGCCGTCGACGCCGCGTGCAAGGCCACCTTCGGGTTCGTCCAGGCGAGCACGGTGGGCAACACGGCCCTGGCCGGTCACATGGCCTTCCTCGCCCTCCGGGCCGGGGTGTCCGTGGAGGACCTGCTGGCCGCACGCGACGGCGACCACGACATCGACGACCCGGCCGGTGCGGTCATTGCGTTCGCCCGGGCCACCTCTGGTGGGGCAACCACGCTCGACGACGACCTCGTCGATGCGCTGCTGGTCCACGGCAGCGCGGCGGGCCTCGTCGAGCTGGTCACCCTCGCCGCCGTGCTGACCGCGATGCACCGCTACACCGCCAGCGTCCCGCCGGTGCAGCCGGAGCCGGAGCTCGAGGCGCTCCTGGTCGAGCACGGGGACGCCCTCGGGCTCACCGGCGCCACGACCTGACCACGGCCTGCCGGTCGCGCCGGTCCCGAGGGGACGGTCAGCCGGGTGGCTCCGCCGACATCAGCGCCGCGAGCTGCACGCGGGAGCGGATGCCGAGCTTGCGGAAGGTGCTGGCCAGGTGCGGGTCCGAGCATGTCGTTCGTCCTGTCAACCGTGTTCCTGGTCGCCACCGCCCTGGCCGCGTCGGTGCACCCCGTCCAGTCCCGAGGTCCACGTCCCGATCGCCATCCGGTGGAGGTCGAGGGCACGGGCGTCCACCACTTCAGCACCGCACGAACCCACTCCACGACGCAGGACGAGGACGGGGTCGTCGTGCAGCGCAGCACCGACACGGTCAGCCTCGACGGTGACCTCTTCGGCACGGTGCTGTACCACTCCACCGCCCGCATCGACGAGGGGGCCGGCACCGTCGTCGTGACGGGTGCGCAGCTGTTCTCCGGCACCGTCCTGGGCGGTTCACCCACGGTGATGTTCGACGACCGCTTCCGGTTCGACATCGACCTCGCGACCGGCGCGACCCACGGCGAGGTGCACTTCGAGCCCAGCGCCGATGCCCGCCACGAACCCCGGGTGTGGTGCGACCTGATCGTCGCCGGCATTGGCCGGACCCCCGAGGGCGACAGCACCTTCAGCTACCGGGGGACCTGCCGGACCGGATGAGGGGGAGGCGCCGCCGTCCCGAGGCCGTTCGGGGCGGCGGCGTCAGCCACCCGGCAGCGTCCAGTGGGGGCCGGTCAGGCCGAGGCGGTCGAGGATCGCCTGGCCCTCGTCACGGCTGCGCGGGGTCCAGTCCGGCGACAGCCGGTTGCCCCACCACGCATGGGCCAGGGCCGACAGGGTCGACAGGCTGGTCGTGGCGCCCCGCGGGCGACCGTCGAGCCACCGGGTGACGTGCTCCTCCGACCGGAAGAGGGCCATCGTCAGTCAGGTGAACGCGATGTCGTCCCACCACCGGCTGGCCGGCACGAGGCAGTGGAACAGCATGTCGTCGTCGACCGGGCGCTGGTCGCGGACCTCCACGATCAGGTCGTCGCCGCAGTCGGGGCAGCTCGTCTCGATCCGGCCGTCGACCCCGAGCGCGGCGCACACCCCGAAGGCATCCCACGCACAGTTGGCGTCCCACCAGCGGTCGTCGGCTCGCACCCGGAAGTTCGTCGGCTGGGCCGCGAACGGGTTGGCCATCAGCAGCTCGGCCGGGCCGTCCCGATCGACCAGCACCAGCGCGTGGGCGTCGTGGAGTCGGCGCCAGGCGTCCTCGACCTCCTCAACGGAGTGGCCGGCCACGGCCTCGGCCACGTCAGCCGGTGTGGGTGCTGACCCGCGCTCGACGAACACCGCGTAGGTGGCGTTGCGCACCGCGAGGTCGCGTGGGTCCACGTCGCCACGGTCCTCCTGTTCGTCGGCCGGGTCAACCGCGACTTCGCAAGCGGACGACACCGCCCGGACCCCCGCCGGGTCCGAGCGGCCGCCACCGAGGAGATGGGACTACATCTCCGGCATCGGCGCGATCTCGAAGATGTCGACGGCGAAGTTGCCGCTGCCCTCGCTGAGGAAGGGGTGCCCCTTCACGTGGGCCCTGGCGCCGTCGATGTCGTCGGCCTTGATGATGGAGTAGCCCGACAGCGGCGTGGCCGTGCCGTCGGTGCCGTCGTCGACAACGGACGTGGACTGCGCCAGCGGTGACCCGACGTCCACCAGCGCTTCGCCGGTTCGCCCGATCCACTCGCCCCACGCGGCCATCACGGCCTCGTGCTGCTCGGGGGTCATGTCGGCGGTGTCGGTGGACTCGCCCTTGTAGGTCAGCAGGTAGTTCGGCATGGCGTGCTCCCTTGGTTCGGTGGTGACGACATCTGCGCCGTCACCACCAACGACGAACACCAGCCGACGGATTCGACACCCGGCGAAGGTTTGCCTCGACCAGCCGGCTGCGCGTCAGGCCGTCGCCGCGACTCGCCGGTCGTCGACGGCCAGCGACCGCATGCGCTGATCCAGGTGACGGGCCAGCCGGGCGGCGTCGGCGCCGACGCCGTGGATCATCTCCGACGCCATCGTGTGGAGGAACAGCAGGCCGAGGAAGTACAGGCCCGGCTGGTCATCGGCCACGCCGCTGGTGTGCCGCGGCTCACGGTCGCCGTGGACGGGAAGGTCGACCCACGGGAACACCGGATCGAAGCCCGTGCACCAGACGATGGCGTCGACGTCGAGCATGCGTCCGTCGGCCAGCCGCGGGCGGCCGTCGACGACCCCGTCGACCCGCGGAGCCCGTTCCACCCCTGCGGCAGCCAGCTCGTGGTTGCGGACCCGGATCAGCGGTCCGCCCGACGACAGGATCTCCGGCCGCTTGCGGCGACCCACCGGGCTGTTCACCGACAGGATCCGCCGGAAGACGAAGCGCAGCACGAACCTGACGCCGACGGTTCGCCCGAAGGGGCTCTCGATGCGGAAGGGGATGTGGCCGGTGTCACGACCGGCCAGGACGATCCGTCGCGGACCGTCGGCGGCGCGGGCCAGGTCCATGCAGACCTCCGACCCGGAGTTGCCGGCCCCGACGACGAGCACCGTCCCCGTGCCGACCTGGTCGGGTGCGCGGTAGGACGCGGAGTGGACCTGGACGATCCGTTCGTCCAGCTGCTCGGCGAACGCGGGGACGTGCGGACGCTGGAAGCCCGACATCGCCACGACCACGTTGTCGGCGGTCCACCGGTGGCGGCCGGCGCGGACGACGTACCGGCCGTCGATGTGTCCGACGTGGTCGACCACCGTGCCGAGGTGGATCGGCAGGGCGAACCGTTCGGCGTAGGCCTCCAGGTAGTCGGCCATCTCGTCCTTGGTCGGGAACGTCGTGGGCGGGGCGGGGAACGGCATGCCGTCCAGCCCGTCGTACCGGGCGGGGGTGAACAGCCGCAACGAGTCCCATCGCCGCCGCCAGGCCTCGCCGACCCGCTGGTGGGCATCGAGGATCAGGAACGTTCGGCCGAGCTGCTGCAGGTGGTACCCCATCGACAGGCCGGCCTGCCCGGCGCCGATGACGATCGTCTCGACGTGCCCCTCCTCGACGTGCCCGTCCTCGATGCGTGTCGTGTCGTCGTGCGTGGTGTCCATGACGGTCCCTCCATCCGATGTGTCCCGACTGCTGATGGACGTGACGCTACGGATCGCCGGCGTGCCCGGCGTCGCCGGAATCAGCCAACCAGGCACCATGCACCGATGGTTGATCCTGACCATCGGGAAGTTGGAGGGCGTCGGGTCAGACCAGCCCGTGCTGGTACCCGAACGCGGCTGCAGCGGTCCGTGAGTCGACCCCGAGCTTGGTGTAGATGTTCTGGAGGTGGCGGGCGACGGTGTGCTCGCTGATGACCAGCTCGGCGGCGATGGCCTTGTTGCTCGCCCCGCCCGCCACGAGCTGCAGCACCTCGACCTCGCGGTCCGACAGGCCACCCGGATGCTCCGCAGCGCTGGTCGTCGCCAGCCGCTCGATCCGCGCCAACTCGGTCGTCGCGCCCAGCGCCTCCATCACCTGCCGTGCCGCGTCGAGCTCCAGCCGGCAGCCGTCCTCGTCGCCCAGGGCCCGGCAGGCCTGTCCGATGCCGACCCGGACGCGGGCCTCCTCGAACGGATCGTCCACCTCGTGCCAGTACGCCCACGCCCGGCGCAGCCAGCCGAGGGCGGACGCGGCATCGTCATCGGCCAGCAGCACGACCCCCCGGACCCCGGCGGCCACCGCGGACGCCACCGGCGTGCCGACGCGGCCGGCGGTGGCGTCCAGCTCGTCGGCGAACGCTCGCGCCTCCGCCACGCGATCGCGGGCGAGCGCCACCTCCGCGCTGGCAGCCAGCAGCGGGACACGCAGGACCGGCCCGTCGACCTCCTCCAGCGACCGGCGCAGCGACCCCGCCGCCGCCTCCGGTTGACCCTGTGCAAGGCGCAGCAGCGCGAGGCCGGGCTGGACGGCCCGCCCGTGCTGGCTGGCGCGCTGGTAGCCCTCCTCCGCCTCGTCGTCGCGTCCGCGGAGTAGGTCGAGCTCGGCCTGCTGGTGGTGGGCGTCACCAACGGCCGGCTGGGGTGGTGGCCCGGCCAGGTGGACGCAGGCCTCGTGTGCCGCCGACACGGCGGCCGGCCAGTCGCCCTGGTGCTGGAGGATCTCCGACCGGTGGACGAGGCACTGTCCACGGAAGGGGACCATGTCTGGGTGGTCGGCGCACCACGAGGCCAGGGCCGCCGTCCACTCGCGGGCCCGGGCCACATCGGCGATGTCCCGGCAGCAGGCAATGGTGGCGCAGTACACGATGCCGGTGACGAGCGGGCCGACCTCGCCGGCGGTCACCGCGAGCATGGCCTCGTCCAGCAGCGCCACGCCGTCGTCGACCTCGCCCCGCAGCAGCCATGCCTGTCCGAGGCCCAGCCTGCCGAGGGTCGCCAGGTCGACGATCGCCCGGTCGAGGGTCGTCCTGTCGCCAGCGGGATCGTCGGCGCGGTCGTCGGCGCGGTTGTGGGCGCGGTCGTGGGCGCGGTTGTCGGCCAGCGCGACGGCGCGGCCGAAGCACTCCATCGCCGTGTCGGCGTCGCGGCTGCCGAGGGCCATCAGGCCCCGCGGCAGCAGCAGGTACCCGTGCTCGACGGCCTCCGGCTGGTCCGCGAGCAACCGTGCAGCCCGGGACAGCCAGCCGTTCGCGCGTGCCGGCTCGCCCCCCTGTGCCAGCACCGTCCCGAGCCAGAACGCCGACCTTGCCGCCCGGCGGGGATCGCCCTCCTCGAGGTGGGTGTCGATGGCCCGCTCGCGTGCTCGGTGGTGGAGGTCGTTGCGTCCGACGAGGTGGGCGGCGTCGGCGAGGTCGTCCAGCTCGACGCCCGACAGCGTCCCCGCCTCGGCGGCCGGCGCCAGGGTGTCGACGACCGATGACCAGCTGGGCGCGAGCTGATCCGGCCCGCCCGGCGAACCGGTCGGGGCCAGCCCGTCGCCCGTGATCGGAGGCACCGTAGCGAGGATGCGCCCGGCTCCTCGGGGCGGTCAACGGAACCCGACACGTTCTGCTTGATCCCCCCGCGGTGCGGGCGCAGCATGGATGGGTCAGCAACCCAGCTGGCCTTCGGATGGGAGATCCGCCATGACCCCGACAGCACACTCGGCGGAGCACAGGGCGGAGGAGAACCGCAAGGCCTTCCTCGCCTTCTACGACGCCTTCAACCGTCACGACACCGGCGCGATGCGCGAGATCGTCGCACCCGACTACGTCGAACACGAGCAGGGGCCGCCTGGCATCTCCACGACCGGACGGCAGGGCGTCATCGACTGGGCGGAGACGATGTGGGCGGGCATGCCCGACGTGGCCTTCCACGTGCACGACGTCCTGTCCGACGGCGACCGTGTCGCCGGTCGGATCACCGTCACCGGCACCCACACCGAACCGCTGTGGGGCATCCCGCCGACCGGTCGGAAGGTCCACTTCGACGCCCTCGACATCGTCCGGATGGAGGACGGCCTCGCCGTCGAGCACTGGGGGGTGACCGACACCAGCACGTTGATGTCCCAGATCGGCCTTGCACCCGCCGAGGGAGTGCTGGAGACCGTCCAGGCCATCTACGAGGCGTTCGGCGCACAGGACGTCCCGGCGATCCTCGACCTGATGGCCCCCGATGTCGTCTGGGAGGAGGGGCTGCTGGACTTCGGTGTCCCGTGGTTGCGTCCGGGCACGGGACGTGACGTCGTCGCCGCGTTCTTCGGCGTCGTCGCCGAACGGCTGGACATCACCCGGTTCGAGGTCCGCACGATGCTGGCATCCGGCGACCAGGTGGCTGCCGTCATCGACGTCGAGGCCACCGACCGCGTCTCGGGCCAGGACCTGAGCGACCCGTGCGAGGTGCACCTGTGGACGGTGGAGGACGGGAAGGTGACGGCCTTCCGCCACCACGTCGACACCCACCGGCACGTCCTCGCGTCGCGCTGACCGCGGAGTCAGTGCCCACGGGCATGACCGGCCCCGTGTCGGGGCCGGTCAGGCGGCCGTGGTGTCCCACTCCTCGATCGACACCACGACCGCGCTGACCGTCACCATGTCGTCGGAGACGTACCGCAGGCGTTCGCCCAGCTCGACGGGGGCGATGAGGAACCCGGCGAACCACCAGGCGTGGCCGACCTGCACGAAGACCCGTCCGCCACCGCCGATGGCGTGGAGGGGGTCGCGGACCGAGGCGGTCCGGAGGACCCGGGTGATCCCGTGCATCGTCGTCGTGGCGGTCATGTCGTCTCCTGTCGCGTTGGGTGAACGTCGCTACGACCCGCCGCCCCTCGCGGAGTTGCGAAGTGTCCGCCGAAATCGGCATCGACCGACACGAGGCATGCAGTTGTTCGCGCAGGGGGACGATCTGACTTCTCAGCTTCACTTCGATTGGCGGTCGGCCACTTCTCCGTTCCGCCGGCACGGCCGAGGACCGGAGGGTTACCGTTCGAACGGCCGAACGAGGGAGGCCGCTGTGGACATCCAGGTCAGGTATGCCGAGACCGAGTCCGAGCGCGAGGCGGTGTACCGGCTGCGGTACGACATCTACAACCGCGAGATGAACCTCGAGAGCCCGGCCGTCGACCACGACCGGCGGGTGCTCACCGACGCCAACGACGACACCGCACGGATCCTCTACGCGACCGTCGACGGCGAGCTCGCCGGCACCCTGCGGATCCACTGGGGTGGGGATGCCCCGTTCCCCGACGAGTTCGAGGAGACCTACCAGTTCGACCACTTCCGCCCGGTGGTGGCCGACGAGGAGATGGTGGTCTTCTCCCGGCTGATGGTGCGCAAGGAGTACCGGGGGTCGATGGTCCCCGTCGAGTTCTTCGCCCACATCGCCCGGTTCTCCATCGAGCAGGGGGCTCGGCTGACCTTCTGTGACTGCCAGCCGCATCTGCTGAACCTCTACACGATGATCGGCTACCGCACCTACGCCACGACGTACAACGACATCATGATGGGCCTGCTGGTCCCGCTCGTCGTCGTCGTGGAGGACCTGGCGCACTTCCGCGCCATCGGCTCACCCCTCCTGCAGTTCTCGGGCGAGGACTTCCGGCCCGACCCACCGACGGACATCCTGGCCCTGCTCCCCGCCGCACCCACGGTCCAGCCCGTCCCCGGGGACGCCGCCGCGGACTGGGCCCGGACCTTCGGCCTGCTGGCGGAGAGCCACGAGGAGACCACGACCATCTTCGAGGGGCTCTCCGACGACGCGGTCAACCAGATCATGCAACGCAGCTTCGTGATCACCTGCGAGAAGGACGACCTGGTGATCCAGAAACGCGCGGTGGATCGCACCATGTTCATCGTGCTGGCGGGCCTGCTGGAGGTGCGGGAGGGCGACCGCGTCGTGGCGGTGGCCTCCAGGGGTGACGTGCTGGGGGAGCTGGCGTTCCTGCTGCACGGTGAGCGGCTGTCGGACGTGTACGCCGCGTCCGATGACGCCAAGGTGCTCAGCCTCAACGAGAAGGCCGTCATGTCGCTGATGGAGGAGCAGCCGGCGATCGCCGCACGGCTGTTCCTCAACCTCTCCCGTGTCGTGGCCGCCAAGGTGACCTCGCTCTACCACCAGGCCACCTCCTCGGCATGACCGAGCCGACGGGCCGCCTGCACGAACTCCTGCGCAGGACCGGGGTCTTCGGCGGGCTCGCCCCCGGGGTCCTCGACGAGGTGGTCACCGAGCTCGAGCTCGTGCCGCTTGCCAGCGGGGACATCGTGATGGCGGCCGGCGAGGAACCCGACGCGCTGTACGTGATCGTCAGCGGTCGGCTGGGGATCAGCCCAGCAGGGGACGACACTCCCAACCGCATCTCCTCGGGACGCGGCCAGACGGTGGGCGAGCTCGGGCTGCTGACGGGCGAGCCCAGGACCGCAACGGTGCAGGCGCTGCGCGACACGCTGGTCGCGCGACTGTCCAGGGAGGCCTTCGGCGCGCTGCTCCGGCGTCACCCCGAGGCGATGGTCCAGCACTTCGCGGCGCCGATCATCACGAGGCTGCGCACCGGGTCCGACGACGCCGATCGGCCCGCGGGGTTGGTGGTGGCCCTCGTCCCGGCCGAGGCAACCGTGCCGCAGCGCGACGTCGGCGAGGCCCTCGTCCGCGCCCTGTCCACGTTGGGTCCCACCGCCCACCTCGACCGGGAACGGGTCGACGCACAGCTCGGGTCGACCGGGATCGCCTCGATCACCCGCCAGGACCCTCGCAACGACGACCTGGTCCTGTGGCTCAACGAGCAGGAGGCCACCGAGGCGACCGTCTGCTACGAGGCCGACCCGCAGCTGACGCCCTGGACGAAGCGCTGCCTTCGGCAGGCCGACCTGGTCCTGGTCCTCGGTGCCGCCGAGTCCCCGCCCGAACCCGGGCCGATCGAGCGGTGGTTGGCCGAGGACCCGGGCAGCCGACACTCCCAACGAGCCGTCCTGCTGATCCACCCGGCCGGGGCGTCTCGGCCACGACTGACGTCGCGGTGGACGACCTCGCGG
The DNA here is from genome assembly GCF_003073135.1 of Euzebya rosea. Taxonomy (NCBI): domain Bacteria; kingdom Bacillati; phylum Actinomycetota; class Nitriliruptoria; order Euzebyales; family Euzebyaceae; genus Euzebya; species Euzebya rosea. Next base: position 141,301 of record NZ_PGDQ01000011.1, on the reverse strand, counting down.
GACCTGCGCGCCTGCTATCACGCCAGGCGCGGGTCGGAGGAGGACTACCTGCGGGTCGCGCGGCTGCTCACCGGGCACGGCGTCGGGCTGGTGCTCAGCGGCGGGGGTGCCCGTGCCCTGGCCCACATCGGGGTCATCCGGGCGCTGGCGGAGGCCCGGGTTCCCATCGATGCCGTGACCGCGGTCAGCGGCGGGGCGATCGTGGCCGGCCTGCTGGCGATGGGCCACGACGCCGATGCGATCACCGAACGGGCACGGGCCGCGATCGACCGCATCGACTACACGTTGCCCGTCCACGCCCTGACCAGCGGGCGCAACTGGACCAACTCCATGCGCACGCTCTTCGGCCGCACCGCCATCGAGGACCTGTGGATCCCCTTCACGTGCCATTCGGCCAACCTGTCGGAGGGCCGGGCGGAGGTCCACGCGTCCGGGTCGCTGATGCACGCCGTGCGCGCCAGCACCGCCATCCCCGGGCTCCTGCCCCCGGTCTTCCACGACGGCGACGTGCTCGTCGACGGCGGGCTCATCGACAACCTCCCCACGGCACGGATGCGCGCCATGCCCGGGATCGAACGGGTCATCGCCGTCGACGTGGGCAGCGCGGACCCCGACTGGGTCGTGCCGCCGTTCGACTACAGCCTGTCCGGATGGGGGTCGCTGTGGCAACGGGTCTCGCCCCGGTCCCAGGGCGTGTCGGCCCCGCGGCTGGCCGAGACGTTGCTGCGATCGATATCGATCACCAACACCGCGACGACGAAGGACGCGGCAGGCCGGTTCGACTGGTACCTGCGGCCGCCCGTGGAGGGGTTCGGACTGCTCGACTTCGCCGCCATCGGCGAGCTGGCGGCCGTCGGGCACGCCAGCACCAGGGACCAGCTCGTCGACGATCCACCGCCCTTCCTGGCCGCCCACGGACTAGGGTCGTCGTTGTGAAGAGCAACTCCACTTCTCGTCCGTCCCTCGCCGACCGCATGCGCCAGCAGGGGATGCACCTGGCCTACACGGCCGCCCGCACCGCCATGCGCGTCACCGGCGACCCCACGTCGAGGTTGCTGGAGGGGCAGGACCTGCTCCGCGACCCCTACGCCGTGTACGACGACCTCCGGGCGCGCGGGCCGCTGCTGACCAGCCGGTTCCCGGGCCTGGCCGTCTCCACGACGCACGCGGTCGCCGACGCGGCCCTGCACGACCTGCACGTCGGCCCGCCGCCGGGCACCGAGCTGCCGCCGCACCTGCGCTGGGACAGCCCCCTCTCCCCGTCGTTGCTCGATACCGACCCGCCGGGCCACACCCGCATCCGCCGCCTCGTCGCACAGGCCTTCACCCCTCGCGCGACCATGCGCATGGAGGAGCAGGCGCAGGCCATCACCGCCGAGCTGCTGGATGCCGCCGAGGCGAAGGCGCACGCCGGCGGGCAGGTCGACCTGATCGCCGACCTGGCCGCCCCGCTGCCCATCCGCATGATCTGCTCGATGCTCGGCATCCCCGAGGACCGGACCGACCGCTTCACCGAGTGGGGCAGCGCGCTGGCCCTGTCGCTGGAGCCCGTGCGACCGCCCGAGATGCAGCGGCGCATCCAGGCCGCCGGCGCCGAGGTGCGCACCTTCATCACCGGACTGTTCGAGGAACGACGTCGGGCCGGCGACCCCGGCGAGGACGTCCTCGGTCGGCTGCTCGCGGCACGCGACGGCGAGGACCGGCTGACCGACGAGGAGCTGGTTGCCACCACGATCCTCCTCCTCGGTGCGGGGTTCGAGACCACCGTCAACCTGATCGGGTCGGGCACCCTCGCCCTGCTGCGCAACCCCGACCAGCTGCGGATCGTCGCCGAGGATCCTGCCAACACGGTCGGCAACGCCGTGGAGGAGCTGCTGCGCTACGACAGCCCGGTGCAGATGACCGGCCGCCTGGCATGGGCAGACACCGACCTGGCCGGCTCGACGATCGCCGGCGGCACCTCGGTGATGGTCCTGCTCGGGGCAGCCAACCGCGACCCCGACGTGTTCGAGCGTCCGAATGTGCTCGACGTCACGAGGCCCAACGCCAAGGCCCACCTGGCGTTCTCCTCGGGGGTCCACCACTGCCTCGGCGCCCCGCTCGCCCGGCTCGAGGCGCAGACCGCCTTCGCCCACCTGCTGTCGCGCTTCCCCGACCTGCGCCAGACCGCCCCGGCCCGACGCCGGACCACCCGGGTCCTGCGCGGGCTGGAGACCCTCCCCGTCAGCCTGACCGGCTGAGGCCGCCCACGAGCCACGGTCGGGCGATCCGGCCGGTGCGAGGACGGCCGCTCCATCCGTCGCCGCCGGGAGGCCAGTGGGAAGGGGCTGGGTTCGCCGTAGGTTGTGGGGGGCATGGTCGTGCCCTGGCAGCTGATCGGGCGACTCGTCGCGGCGCTGGCCGTGGGCGTGGTCGCCCTCCTCGTCGTGGGCGCCCGTCGCCAGCGGCTCAACGCGGCGGTCGACGTCGTCCTGACCCTCGTCGTGGGGGCGGTGGTCGGCGGTCGGCTGATGGTGCTGGCCCTGGACGCGGCGCTGCTGGGGTCGTTGCCCGACCCTCGGGCGCTGCTGACCCTCGGTCCCGGCCTGTCGGTCCCGGGGGCGGTGATCGGCGCGTCTGTGGCGGGCTGGCGGCGACGTGCCGTGGTGCCGGTGGCGGTGTGGACGGATGCGGCGGTGGCCATCGCGGCCGGGCTGGGGACGTTCGCCGCGGTCCACCTGCCCGGCGGGCTCGTGGCCAACCTCCTCGGGGTGGTGGCGTTCGCTGCCGGGGCCGCCTGGCTGTGGCGCAGCGATCCGGCCCGGTGGCATCCGGGGCTGCGGCTGCTCGCCGTCGTCTCGACCGTCCACCTGGTGTCGACGGCGTTGACCCCGAGCCTGCCGACGGTCGACACCGACATCGACGTGGTCCTGACCCTCGTCGTCTGCGTCGCCGCCCTGCTGACCCACCCGCGGGTCGGGGCGGGGATGCGTCGGGGTGGCAGCGTGGCCGCCGGGGTGCTGGCGGGGATCGTGGTGCTGTCGGCGGTGCTGACTGGGCCGTCGGGCCCGGCGTCGTCGGACATGGCCCTGTCGGACATGGCCATGCCCGAGGGGGGAGGGGACGCGTCGCTCGTCGGGGCCATCGTCGCTGATGGCGCGGCTGCTGACGTGCCGGCCTGGGGTGGGGCCGAGCTGGCGGCCTTCGTCGGCCAGCAGGATGTGCCGGTCGTGGTGAACCTGTGGGCGTCGTGGTGCCCGCCGTGCCATGCCGAGGCCGCCACCCTTGCCCGGGCCGCCCGTGCGCTGGATGGCCGGGCGGTGGTGCTGGGCGTGCTGGTCGACGACGACGCGGCCGACGGGCAGGCCTTCGCCGACCGCTACGGATTGGGGTTCCCCACCGTGGTCGACGCCGGGGTGAGCGACGCCCTGGGCATGGCCGGCCTGCCGACCACGGTCGTGCTGGACCCCGAGGGTGAGGTCGTCCAGCGTGTCGTCGGGGGACTCAGCCAGGCCACACTGGCCGACGCCGTCGCGCGGGCCGGCGCGGCGGGCTGACGGTGGTTGACCGCTAACGGCCCGCGATCAGCTTGTAGGAGCTGACGAGCACGGCGGACTGGGCGTCGGGGGTGTGGCCTTCCTCGCACCGGTCGGCGATGCCCTCCTGGAAGCGCGCGAAGGCGGCGCTGCGGGGCAGCGGGTTGTCGCCCTCGATCTCGGCGATGTGGACGAACGTGCCGTCCTCGAGGCGGAACGTGGCGTAGCGCAACCCGTAGGGCTGCTCGTCGGCCAGCTCGGCGAAGACGTCGCGGACGAGCGCCTCGTTGTGATCGGCCTGCTCGGCGGTGGGTCGGTACCTGACGACGACGTGGGACATGGCGACCTCTCGGTGGTGGTGTGCACCATCAGGTGTACCGCTGTTGGTCCTGCCGGCGGGCCCCGTTGCGTCAACGGCGGGTCGCGGTGGTCAGCCTCGGTGTCCGGGTGGGGGCAGTCGGCCGGCGGCCGTGTCGGTGCGCGCGTCTCGCAGGAACACCGCGAAGTCGGTCCCGCCGGTCCCCGTCGCGGCCGTCTCACCGGAGGGGGCCACGACGTACTCCATCGCCAGGGCCATGTGGCGGCGACGGAAGATCTCCAGCTCGGCGACCGTGGTGTTGTAGCTGTCCCGTAGGGTGGAGGGGCCTGCCGCGTCAGCGACCTCGCGGATCCTGGAGGCCGTGCCGAGGTCGGCCAGGTACCGGCGGTGGGCGGGGGGCATGTAGTCACGCATCAGGCGCAGGAACGGGCCGGCGGAGCTGCCGTCGTGGTCGACCCCGAGGGCGGCGTCGAGCGCCTGGACGAGGGAGCTCTGCCCGGCGCTGCCCCCGGCCAGGACCAGCGGGTCGGGGGAGACGCCCTCGTAGACCACGCCGGGCTCGGGCCAGCCCGCCAGGAAGGGCCGCAGGCGGTGGTAGAAGATGTGCGGGTCGCACCACTCCCGCATGCGGGCCAGGGCGGTGGTGAGGGACGGCACGAGGTCGGCCACGGTGACCATGAGTGCCTCCACCGTGTCGACGTCGTGGTGCGTCGAGGCGACCGCGGCGTCGTGCAGGGCAGTCAGGACCGGGGCGCCGGCCAGCTCCACGCCGAGGGTTGCGGTGAAGAACCACGTCTCGTCGGTGCCGCCCATGACGGTCTGCAGCAGCTCGCTGTTATCGGCCGAGACGGGTTGGGTGGGGTCGATGCGTCGCCAGTTCCACAAGCACATCGAGGCGTGGTGGACGATCGGCTGGCGGTCGAGGGCCCTGGCGAGCTGCCACAGCGGTCGCGCCAGCTGGACCGGCATCCGCAGGTCGCCGTCGGGGTCGCTCCACACCCAAGCGTTGGCGAGCGTGGTCAGGACGAGGAGGGCACGTTCCTGTTCGTGACGGGTAGTGGCGGCGGTGGCGTCGACCTCGGGCATGGCGTCGATGGCGGCACGGACCCGGCCCCAACGCAGCAGGCCGGGCACGTCGTCGGCGACGACAGCCAGCGGGGCGAAGGCGTCGGGGAGGTCGATCAGCGGGTCGGTGTCGGGGACGAAGCCGGTGGTCGGGCTGACCTCGTAGGACGACAGGTCGGCCAGCGTCGACAGGGGTGGTTCGGCGGCCATGTGTCCATCATCCCAGACCCGTTCGAGGTGGTGGGCGAGCGTGCTCGTTGGGGTGCGAGAGGGCGATGTCACACCCCCCGCGTAGGTTGCTCGGTACATCGAGAACTGGGTTCCGGGAGGAGGTGAACGCGACGATGACCACGGTGGTTGAGGAGGTCGAGCCGACCCGGTGGGGTGGCCGGTTGGCGGAGGTGTGGTTGTCGGAGGAGGACGTCGTCGCCTACCTCGCGGAGGAGGTGCCGGCATCGGGTGGTGGGGTGCCCGAGCTGTGGCTGGCGGGGGAGGACGGGGCGGACTACACGGTTGGTGAGCCGTCGGATGGCGGGGCTGGGGGGCTCGGCGGTCCGGAGGGTGCCGGTGCGGCGGGTGATCCGGTGGTGTTGGTGGGTAAGGCGCTGGGGGTCCTGGGCCGGTTGAACGACTGGCTGGCGGGCATGGCTGCTGGCACCGCCTCGGGGGTGACCGGCGACGGTGGTTCGGGGATCGTCGAGCCGGGGTCGGTCCGTCGTGCGATGGAGGGACTCGCGGGGGTGGATGCGGCGTTGTCGGCGGCGCGTTTGCGGGGGATCGTGGCGGCGGATGTGGCTGGTCTGCCTGAGTGCGATGGTGCGGTGTCGTTGTCGGCGTGGGTGGCGGGGGTGTTCGGCCTGTCGGGTGCAACGGCGGCACGTGAGGTGCGTCTGGCGGTCGGCCTGGCTGACGAGGGGGAGGTGTTGGACCGGTTGCAGGCGGGGTGATCTCGCGGGATCATGCGGCGGGGTTGGTGGCGGCGGCGGAGAAGCAGGCGGCCGATCAGGACGCCGCCGCCCGCGCCGAGGCCGCACGGCAGGACGCCGAACGCCAGGAGCGTCGTCTGGCTGATGAGCGGGCACAGGCAGACGCCGCGACGTTGGCGGAACGGATGCGGCTTGCCCGCGAGGCCGCTGCTCGGGAGGAACAGCTCGCCCGCGAACGCGCCGAAGCAGCCGCCGTACAGGCGGCCGCCGACGAGGCGGCCCGGAAGGCCCGGCAGGAGGCGTTGTTGGAATCAGCGGTGGCGGGGGCGTCACCGGATCGGGTGCGGACCGAGGCCAACACGATGCGAGCGGCCGATGTGGCGGCGTTGGAACGGGCTGCCGCGGCGCAGCGGGCCCGCCGATCGGTGACCTTCGGGTCCGACCGGATCACCGGGCAGACGGTCCTGCGGGTCATGCTGACCGACACCGACCGCGAGCTCCTCCACGCCGGCATCGAAGCCGCCCATGTGTTCGACCCGCCCGACACCCCCGAGGCGGAACGACGAACCCCGGAGCAGCGTCGCTATGACGCGTTCCTCGACCTGATCACCGCCGGGCTGCAGGCGGGTGAGCTGCCCACGTCGCGCGGCATCAAGCCCCACGTCACCGTCACCGTCCCGCTGGCCACCCTGACGGGTGAGGCAGAGGTGGCGGGGGTGGCAGGGTTCGGGACGGTGGTCTCGCCGGAGACGGCCAGGCGGTTGGCGTGTGATGCCCGGTTGACCCGGGCGGTGATCGATGCCCGGGGGATGCCGTTGGACATCGGTCGGACCACCAGGGCGTGGACGACAGCCCAGCACACCGCCGCCAACCTGTTGTTCGGAGGGTGTGCGTTCCCGACTGCTGATCGGACGCCGTGTGGTCGGCCGATCGGTTGGACTGATCTGCATCACGTCCAGTGGTGGCGTCACGACGGGCCGACCGATCAGGACAACGGGGTGCCGTTGTGCCGCCATCATCACAACGCGGTGCACCACGACGGCTGGCTGCTGGACTTCGACCTGCCCACCGGCACCGTCACCATCACCCGCACCCGTGACGGGGAGACCGTGACCCGGACAACCAGGTTCCCCGACGACAACCCCAGACCCAGCATCCCCGACCAGACAGCCACGTCAGGACCCGACCGCACAGCAGGGTCCTCGGACCGGACCGCCCCGGGCCGGACGGCACCAGGTCGGACCTCCCCGGATCGGACTGGCCCGGACCGGGACGATCCCGGCGACGGACGACTACCGATCTGACCCGCACCCCGCCGCCGGCGGGGCCCTCGGGCTGCCCGCGCAGTTCCGCGCAGGGTCGGAACAGGCGTACACCGATGGGGGACCGGTGGTCCGCTACGAGCCGAGGTCATGGGGCTTGTCAAGAAGGTCTGTCCACGCTGCACCCGACGGGTGGACAGGCTGCACCGCACACCGGCCATGCAGGAGGCCTGCGAGGACTGTCTCGACGACGTGCTCGGCCTCGCGGCGGGCGTGCTGGCCGGCGGGGGCGTTGGTGGGGCGATCGCCACCCGAGGGTGGTACCGCCACATCAAGGCCTGGCGGCGTCGGCAGGGCCCCTGAGCACCCGTCGAGGGCGCACCCCGCGGCGGACTGTCCGCGGCGCTGCCGGTGGCGGTTCCGGCCCTGTTGCCACACTCCGCCCTCGCGCAGGGGCCAAATGGCGAGAGGCCCACGCGACGCGTAGGCCTCTCGGATCCGGGATGCCGTGCTGACGGCGGCTCTGCCACCGACAACGGGGGACGGTGGCAGACCCGTCAGCTGGTTGCCAACTTCAGCTCGTGGTTCAGCTGGATCATGGCCACCAGGCAGTTGGTGGTCGTGAGGATGCCGACGAGCGCGTTGTCCTCGTCGACGACCGGAACGGCGTTGATGCCGTTGGACAGGAGGGTCCGTCCGGCCTCGACGAGCTCGTCGTCGGGGTGGACCGTGATGGGCTCCAGGGACATGACGTCCCGGACGAGGACATCGTCGTGGTCGGGCAGGTCACGATCGCTGAGGATGCCGATCAGCCGACCGTCGGACGTCACGGGGAGGTGGTGGACCTCCAGGGTGTTCATGCGATCCCATGCCGCGCCAACGGTTTCGTCGGGGTTGACGGACGTCGGGTTGGGGGTCATGAAGTACTGCACGTGCATGGCGATCACCTGCTCGGTTCGGGGCGGGTCCCCTGAGGGGCTGTTGACCCCAACGATGCCGCCGCTGGACGGTGTGCACGAGGGTCGAGGGTCCCGGCCCGGTCGGGACCGACGGCCCCACCGGTGTCGGGTGGGGCCGCAGCGGGAAGGACTGACGGCGATGGCGAGCTACGAGGTCAACGTCGATGCGGTCGAGAAGGTCCGCGACATGATCGATGCCCGGCAGTACGTGCTGGACAGCGAGTGGGGTCGGGTCCAGCCGGACGCCGACGCCGAGAACGCCTACCTCGAGCGGCACTCCTGGCCGGCGTACGCCGCGTGGCACCTGGGACTCACGGTGGGGGCCAGCGACCGGACCAAGGGTCGGTACGCCTTCGTGGTGGGCGACTTCCGCCGCGTCCATCGTTCGGGGCTGCTGGCCTGCCGATACCGAGCCACCCAGTGGCGTCACAAGGCCGTCGAGCTGGCCGCCCACGACCTGCTGCAGCACCTCGACCGTACGGCCGGGATCGGATGACCCGCGTCATCCCACCGCCACCGGGATTCCGACCACATCCCGACCGGCATCGGTTGACCCCCTTCCAGCGGGCCGTCGTGGCAGTCGTCTCCGCGCTGGAGCCCGGAGACGTCGCCACCTACGCCGAGGTCGCCGAGGAAGCCGGCCATCCCGGAGCCGGCCAAGCCGTCGCCAACGTGCTGCGCCGGGTTCCGGACCTGCCGTGGTGGCGGGTCGTGCCTGCTGGCGGCCGGCTGTACCGCACGCATGCCCGTGTGCAGGCGCCCCTGCTCCGCGCCGACGGGGTCGTGCTGGTCGAGGACCTGACCGGCGCGGTGCACGTCCACATCGGCTGAACACATCGACGCCCCGACCGTGGGGGTCGGGGCGTCGGGTCGGGGCGTCGGGTCGGGGTGTCGGATCTGGGTGTGCGATCTGGACGTGTGGCTTGGGTGGTGGGTCGGGGCGAGGTGGCGGCGGCGTCGACCGGGGCCCGGACGGGGTCGGTCGAACGGACCTGGTCAGCCGATCAGCTGGGCCTCGCCGAGGGAGGCCTCGACCTTGGTCAGCCGATCAGCTGGTCGCCTCGCCGAGGGTGGCCTCGATCGTGGCGCTGGCGTTGTCGCGGACGACGTCGAGATGGATGACCTCGCCGGGCTGGTGTGCCCGGATGGCCACCGAGAGGTCGGCGATCGTGTCGACGGGGTCACCGTCGACGGCGGTCACGATGTCGCCGGGCTGCAGGCCGGCGGCGGCCGCGGCCGACCCCGACTCGACGGAGGCGATGACCGCGCCGGCCTCGACGTCCAGGTCGTACAGCTGCGCGGTGCGCTCGTCGACGGTCTGGCCGGAAACACCCAGCGCGGCGTGCACGGCGCTGCCGGTGGCGAGGATCTGGTCGGCCACGTTCTGCACGGTCGCCACGGGCACGGCGAACCCGACCCCGGAGGAGGTGCCGGAGCCGGACAGGATCGCGGTGTTCAGCCCGATCAGCTCACCCTGTCCGTTGACCAGCGCGCCGCCGGAGTTGCCGGGGTTGATCGACGCGTCCGTCTGGATCAGGTCACCCAGGACGCCGGTCTGCCCGCCGAGGGTCCGGTTGGTCGCCGAGACGATGCCGGTGGTGACCGTGCCGTCCAGGCCGAACGGGCTGCCGATGGCCACCGTGGTCTCACCGACGGTCGCCTCCTCCGTCGCGAACGGGATCGTCGGCAGGTCGACGGCGTCGATCCGCAGGACCGCCACGTCGGTGGTGGGGTCGGTCCCGACGACCCGGGCGTCGTGGGTCTCACCGCTCGGGAGGGTCACCTGGACTGCCACGGCGTCGGCGACCACGTGGTTGTTGGTGACCAGCAGGCCGTCGGCGTCGTAGACGACCGCGGACCCGGAACCCTGACCCGCCCGCGTGGTCACGCTGACCAGCCCGACGGAGGGGGACACGGCCGCGGCGACGTCGCTGATCGACATGGCCTCGGCGACGTCGGTGTCGGCAGCGCCCGTGCCGTCGACGATGAACGACGCCGGCACCCGGTCCGCGGTCGCGGACTCGTCGACGGTGGACCGGGCGATCGGGAACGCCACCCCGGCGGCGACCACCGCGGCGAGCGTGGCCGAGACCAGCGGCGTCACCCACGGGCGGCGGTTGGGCTCGGCAGCCGTCGCGGTCGACCCGGAGGGGCCGACAGGCGGCACCGCGTCGTACCCGGTGGAGGGGGTGCCGTCAGCGGGCTGTGGGGCGGCGGGGCCGTACACCGGCGAGGCGGGGTAGCCGGGGGGCGGGCCGTATCCGGGTACGGACGACGATCCGCCGCGCTCGACCGGCTGCGCCTCCCACCGGTCGCCCGGGTGGCCCGAGAAGGCGTAGCCGCCATTGGCCTCGCGGGGGGCGCCGGCCGGGGTCGGCGACGCCACCGGCTGTGGCGACGGGCCGCTCTGCGGGGTCGGGCCACCCTGCGCGGTGGGGTCGGGCTGCTGGCTGGGGTCGAGAATGGTGGACACGGGGGCCTCCAACGAGGGTGCGGTGGTGTGGAGCCGGTCGGGGTCTCGGCCGGGTACGACATCCACCATGCGGACGTCGACGTCAACCCGTGCCTCCTCCTCTCCCAAGACTGGGTAATGGCGGTGCACCGCTTCGCAAAGCCGGCATGGGGTTCCTCGCGGCCGCGTCTGCTGCTTCAATGCGCCCGTGGAGTTCCGGCGCCTGACCGACGACGACCTGCCGATGCTGCACCGCTGGCTCAACGAACCTGGGGTCGTCCGGTGGTGGGAGGGGGACGATGTGTCGTGGCTGGGTGTGGTCCGTGAGTACGGCTCGACCAACACCGACCCGGTCGAGCACTGGATCGCCGTGCACGACGGTGAGGACATCGGCTGGATCCAGGCCTACGCCGCCGCGGACTTCGCCGACGAGGACGAGACGACCCAGTGGTTCCGGCTCGGGGTCCGGCGCACGGCCGCCGGCATCGACTACCTCGTCGGTCCGACCGCCGGCCGCCACCGGGGCCTCGGCACGCTGATGATCGCCACGTTCGTCGAACGGATCGTCTTCGGCCAGCACCCCGAGTGGACCGAGGTGTGTGCGTCCCCGATGTCGTCCAACGTTGCGTCCTGGCGGGCGCTGGAGAAGGCCGGCTTCACGACCCGCGGGACGTTCTTCGACGAGGACGGCCCCGCCCGACTGATGGTTCGCCACCGATGATCGACGTCCCCGGGCTGCCCGACGGCCTGATCGCCCGACCGCCCACCCTCGACGACATCGACGCGGTCGTCGCCGTCTGCCGGGAGGAGGAGCAGCATGCCGGCGCGGTGCCGCACACCTCGGCAGCCGATCTGTCCTCGGAATGGCAGCGACCGTCGGTCGACCTGTCCGAGGACGTCGTCGTGATCGACGACGGCGAACGTCTGGTCGGGTACGCCGACCAGTTCCGTGGCCGGGCGTGGGTGGCGGTCCGTCCGTCGGCGAACGGTCGCGGGATCGGCACCTGGCTCCTGCGCTGGACCGAGGCGAACGCACGACGCCGGGGGTGCCCCGACATCGGACAGACCATCGCCGACACCGCACACGACGCCCAGGCCGTCGTGCGAGCGCACGGCTACGAGCCACGGTTCGAGTCGTGGGTGTTCACCTTCCCGCTCCAGTCCCCGCTTCCCGACCTGCGGCTGCCCGACGGGGTGACGATCCGTCCGGTCCGCCGACCGGCCGAGGACCGGGCGATCCACGAGGTCGTCGAGACGGCGTTCAGCGAGTGGCCCGGCCGGGGGGCCGGCCACGACTTCGAGGACTGGGTCGCCGAGGAGCTCGACCGGGACGACGTCGTGCCCGAGCTCCAGCTCGTCGCGGTCGAGGACGGTCGGGTCATCGGTGCGGCGGTCTGCATCGTCGACGGCGACGAGGGATGGGTGCAGCAGCTCGCCGTCGCCCGCCAGCACCGGGGAAGGGGGCTCGGTCGGGCGTTGCTGGCTGCGGCGTTCAGGGGCTTCGCCGAGCACGGGATGGCCTCCGCAGGGCTGTCGACGGACTCGCGGACGGGGGCGAAGACCCTCTACGAACACATCGGCATGACGGTGACGGAGTCCTACACCCGCTGGGGCCGCAGCCTGACATGACCCCACTGACCGAATCTCAGAACGCAGATGAGGGCAGGTCCGTGGCGTCACCCAGGATGGCGTCGACGATCGTCGCGGCGACGTCGGCCGGGTCCTTGCCGTTGGGCATCCTGGGCGCCTCTCCGGCGATGGGGCGAGTCGCCAGTCCGGTCTCGGTGTGGGGTGGTCGGGCGTCGATGACCCGCACCTTCTGCCGGCGGGCCTCCCGGGCCAACGCCTCGTCGAAGCTGCGCACCGCGGCCTTGGACGCCCCGTAGGCGGCCATGTTCGGCAGGTTCTGCTCGGCGATCACGCCGGAGATGTTGACGATTGCCCCACCCTCGGCCAGCACGGGCAACGCCGCTCGGGCGAGCATGATCGGCAGGAACGTGTTGGTCAGGAACAGCTCCTCCATCGTGTCCAGCGACAGGTCGGCGACCGGTCCGAACGCGACCAGCCCGACGGCGTTGACGACCACGTCCAGCCGGCCGGCATGCGCGACGGCGGCATCGACTGCGCGCTGGCACGACGCGGGGTCGCGGAGGTCGAGCGCAAGACGGTGGCCCTCCACCTCGAGCTGGTCCAGGCGTTCCTGCCGGCGCGACACGAGGGTGAGGGTGGCGCCGCGTTCGGCGAGCAGGCCGGCGATGGCCGAGCCCAACCCTCCGGTGGCACCCGCGACGAGGACGGATCGGTCGGTCATCGAGCTGGCTTCCTGTTGACGGGGGAGGGGCTGGCGGTCAGGGACGACACGACGGCCTCGCCGCAGCGGCGGCCCGAGAACAACGCCCCCTGGATGGAGGCGGTGTCGCGGTGGTCGCCACAGACGAACAGGCCCTCGCCGAGCGCCACGGGTTGCTTCGGGCCGAACGGCGGCAGCTGGGTCGGCTGGCCGTGGGGGATCACGTCGGTGCGGAGGTGGGTCCAGCGGTCGACCGCAGCGCCGAACATGCCCCGCAGCTGAGCCCGCACGGGCTGCTCGAGGTCGGCCTCGGCGTGTCCCGGGCAGGCGGCGGCGATCAGCGCACGGCCGGGGGGCGCGTAGGAGGGGGCGACGTTGCTGTGCACGACCACGTTGAGGGCGGGGCCACGGCCCGTGCCGTCGAGCACCAGGTAGCGCCCCTCGACCGGTGGGGTGTCCGCGGCGAACCACACGCAGCCGGCCGGGTTGGACCCGACCTCGGGAAGGTCGAGCAGGCGGGATGCCGCCGGGCCCTCGGTCGCCACGACGATCCGGTCAGCGGTGACGCGCTGGCCGCCGGCGACGGTGACCTCACCCGGTTCGACGGCCTCGACCGCACGGTCGAGATGGACGGTGCCCGGGTGGAGTCGGGCGGCCAGCTGCGCGGGGATCGCGCCCATCCCCTCGGCGGGCACGGCCACCTCTCCCTCGAACAGGCACTTGAGGACCACGTCGAACATCCGTCGGCTCGTCGACAGGCTCGGGTCCAGCTGGATGCCCCCGACGAACGGGCGGAAGAACTGCGTGATCATGCGCTCGCCGAACCCGTCGTGGCGCAGCGCGTCGAGGGTGCTGCCGTCGGGCTGGCGCAGCAGGTCGGTGGCGTCGGTGCGGGACAGCCGGAGGCGGGTGCGCAGCAGGCGGAGCTTGTCGGCCAGCGTTCCCACCCGGGCGGTGACCGTTGGCAGCGCCGTGGACGGGTCGCGCAGCGGATCGCCGACCATCGCCATGGACCGGCCCGTCCACACACGGGCGCCCGGCCCGAAGGACTGCAGGTCGAGGGCGTCGACGTCGAGCTGTCGGTGCAGCTCGGGGTAGGCGGTCAGGAGGACCTGGAAGCCACGGTCGAGCCGGAAGCCGTCGACCACGTCGGTGCGCACCCGCCCGCCGACACCGTCGGAGGCCTCCAGGACCACGACGTCGTGGCCGGCACGCTGGACGGCCGTCGCCGCGGCCAGCCCGGCAAGGCCGGCGCCGACGACCACCACCTCCGCGCGCGAGGGAAGCGGACGATCCGGGGGCTGGGCAGGGGGCGGCACGGTGCGGCAGTCATACCCACCCCGACCACGGCCGGCACCTCGACCCGCCATCCCACGCGTGTCGGGTTCCTGCGACGGGCGGCCCGATACCCGACACGCGGTCGGGGGGACACCGGGTCAGTGGCGGGACCAGAACACCTTGTCGGCCTGCTGGTCCCACAGGTACTCCCAGATCTCGGTGACCTGGGTGTCGTCGGTGTGGATGACCTGCACGATGTTCTGTACCAGCGTCTCGCCGTCGCGCTCGACGGTGGCGTGGACCAGGACCACGACGTGCTCGGGCGTCCACAGGATGTCGTGGACCTCGATGGTGTCGTTGGCGGTGTCCGGGCCGCCGTCGGCGACCCCGCTGATCCCGAGGACACGGTCGCGTCCGACGTAGTCGCCGGCATGGCGGCCGTCACCGGACACGTGCAGCACCACGTCGGGATGATGCAGGTCGTGCAGGGCCTCCCGGTCTCCGGCGGCCATGGCCTCGTAGACACGGTTCACGACGTCCAGGTTCGGGTGCGACGCAGCGTGGCTCATCGCGGCGGATGCTACTCCTGCGGCGTCGGTCGGGGTGGGGGTTGTCGGGACCTCGTCGGGCTGCCTGCTGGACACATCAGGCGCTGGGTGTCAGGTCCTCGACCCGCGGCAGGTCCTCCCACGTCCGAGCGAGGTGCTCGCGAACCCATCGGGTCGCCGCCACGTCGTCGGCGTTGTAGTCCAGCAGCCGTTGTCGCTGCCGGTTGTCGCCCGCGACCGCGTCGGCGTACCAGACCATGGACTGCCCGCCGCCGGGTTCGTCGTCGCGCCACGCGAAGCCCATCCGCTCGGCGACGACCTTGAGCCCCAACGACCCGCCGGTGGTGACGTGGGCCCGGGCCACGCGGTGCAGGTCGACCCACTCGGGGGACCCGATGAACGCCTCGACGTCGACGCCGACGCGAGGCCCGTACAGCCGCAGGTAGCGGTCCTCGGCACCCCCGCCGGCCCAGCAGTACGCGGCGAAGGACCGCTCGGCGTCGATGGCGGACGAACGGACCCCCTGAAGCCAGTCCCAGAACTCCACGAACACCGCGGAGTCGTCCAGATCGGCCGAGAAGTCGGCGAACGGGACGTAGCGCGACGATGCCCCGTCGAGGGTGTCGGTGACCAGGCACCCCCACAGGTAGACCCGCCCGTCGGGCGTCGACTCCATGTCGACGTCGACCTCGACGTCGGCGCGGGGCAACGACAGCCGATCCGCACCCCTCACCCGGGCGAGGGACACCCCGCTGGTCTGGACCCGCGCATGGTCGGCGGCCTCGCGGATGGCGTTGGTGGGCAGGGTCACCGGATCGGCGAGCGCCAGCGCCGACCGCGTCGTCAGGCCCGAGGCATGGAGGCGCTGCCGCACGTCCCAAGTGACCTTCGGCAGCAGGGTCAGCTCGTCGGCGTCCTCCATGCGCGGGGCGCAGACACCCTCGAACCGGCATCGATCGCATTCGCTGGAGCGGGCCGGGACGACCAGCGGATCCTCGTCGGTCAGCCCGTCCACCCGGTCGGTCGCGAGCGCCGCAACGTCCAGGCGGAACCCGAACTCGCGGTCGTACTTCTCCAGGGTCGACCACCGACCCGACACGTTGCGCCATGACTGGAAGGTCGGCGCGGTCAGGTCGACGAGGGCGAGGGTGCGGTCGGAGCCGATGACGCCGGCCCATCCCGGTCCGGCGTGCCCGTGGTGCTCCAGCAGGCGGTGGTAGTGGGCCAGCTGCAGCAGGTCGTCGGGACGCTTCCGGGTCCACGGCCCCTCGACCTCGGCGACCGTGGCGGGGTCGATCCCACCTGCCACGTCGGTGTGGGCGCAGGCCCGCAGCGGCCCGAGCGACCCGGACTTCCCGCCGGCGGTGACGAGGTGGGCCTTCACCTCGACGGGCATGTAGGCGGTCCGCCCGTCGGTGGTGGGGTGGGGCAGCCCGACCAGCAGGTCGGGGCGGCCGGTGCGGCGTCCGGCGTGGTCACGCAGCTCGGCCTGTGCGATGACGGGGACGCCCTCGGCCATGGCGGCGAGGGTGCCGGCCTCGTCGCCCGTCAGGTCCGGCAGGTCGCCCACGGCCGCAGCGACCTCGGCCATGACCTGGTCCTCGAACGCCCGGCCCTCCTCGATGCGCACGAGCACGTCGACGGGCAGCGGCTGCTCCACCACGTGCTCGGGCGGCTCGATCATCAGGTGGGTGCGCAGCGGACAGCGCGTGGCGGCGCGCGCATCCAGCAGCGGTGCTCGGCGGACGTCTCGGTTGGACAGGGGCTTGGCGGCGCTCATCGTGCCCGGGAGTGTGACCCCTCCCCGTCGTCAGATCCGACAACGACCGTCCGGCGACCGTGCCGCGGCGGCGGGTCAGGCGGCCGAGCTCGCGACCGGGTCGTCGCTGACCACGACGGAGGAGAAGCTCACGACGTGGTCGCTGATGATCGTCATGCGGGCCCCGATCCGGACCGGGTCCATGATCGTGCCGATCGGTTGCCAGCCGTCACCCGTCTGGGCGTAGATCCGCCAGCCGTCGCCGATGCCGTAGACCGTCTCGTTCGGCGAGGCGGTCTGGATGATGCGCCGGACGGGCGAGGACGTGGACGTCATGGGCATGGCAGGTGGCTCCCGTTCGTGAGGGTGGGTCGTACGGTCGTTGGACCGTCCGGAGCGGCGAAAGTTTCGTGGCGGTGGGTCTGGAAGGACCACGGCGACGGTGGGAGGATGCCCAGTGACGGAGATACTGAACTGCCTTCAGCACGAGGAGTGACGCGCATGGCCGACATCCGCTACGACCGACCGGGCCACGAGGGCGTCATCCCCTACCTGATCGTGGAGGGGGCTGCGTCTGCGATCGACTTCTACACCGCGGCGTTCGGGGCGGAGGAGAGGATGCGGCTCGCGATGCCGAACGGGCGGGTCGGGCACGCCGAGATGGCCATCGACGGCCATCCGTTCTACCTTGCCGACATGTCCCCGGAGATGGACGACGGCCCGACCCGCAGTCCGGACCGGACGGGGTCGACGTCGGTGATCCTCCACCGCTACGTGCCCGACGTCGATGCCGCCGTTGCGCGTGCCGAGGAGGCGGGAGCCACCGTGCTGCGACCGCCGAAGGACGAGTTCTACGGCGAACGGGCGGCGACCGTCCAGGACCCGTTCGGCCACCAGTGGAGCCTGCACACCCGAACGAGCGAGGTCTCCATGGAGGAGATGGTCGCGGCGGTGCAGGGTGGTCCCGCGGAGGCGTAGCCCCGCTCAGGTGGTACGGACGTCCAGGATCACCGAGTGCAGGCGCAGGCGGTTCAACGGCACCGCACCGGGACCGGACCGGGGGACGATCGTCTCGCGGTGCCAGTCCTCCAGCAACGTCCACGCCTCGGCCTGCTCGACCAGGTCGTGGTGGGTCTGCTGCCAGGCCTGCGACCGCTTGGTGAAGTGCCCCACGGTCCGCCGGTCCAGCAGCGGATAGACGGTCGGCAGCTTGTGGTGCAGCACCGCATGGGTCGTCCGCATGCCGACCCCGCGGACGTTCATCAGCAGCGCCCACGGCCGCCACAGCTCACCGTTGGTGGTGGCCATGCCGCCCTTGCCGAACAGCTCGGCGCTGGACATCTCCCACAGCACCGGGGCCGGATCGGGCAGCGCCAGCAGCGCCTCGTCGAGCGCAGGGCGCAGGCCGAGGACCGCGTCGACGGCGTCCTGGTCCATGCCGTCGCCGAGCCCGGCGCCGACCAGCACGTCGATGGGGTCGAGGGTCCGTCCGGGACCGGCCGGCACGCAGTCGAAGCTGCGGTAGCCGTGCGCCCGGAAGATCGGCGCCGGCGTGCCCGGGTCGACCGGCCGGGTGCGGTCGGGCTCCCAGCGACCGGCGGGGGCCCCGCAGTATCGGCCGATGCAGGACTGGGCGGCCTCCAACGACAGGGTGTCGCCGGCCACGGTCACGTGGGTGGATGCCATAGCGTCTCCTCGCAGCGCGCAGGAGGTCCACGCGAACGCCGAACCGTACCGCTCCGGACCGGCGTAGGCTCCGGCCGCATGGCCCCGCCGTTGCTGCCACCGCCCACTCGCGCGATCGTCCGCCTGCCCTCCAGCAGAGCAGCCGATGGCTTGACCGACGCCGACCTCGGGGCCCCCGACCCGGAGGTGACCGCGGCCCAGCACGAGGCCTACGTGACGGCGTTGCGCGACGCGGGCCTGGACGTGACCGTCCTGCCGGCGGAGGAGGACCTGCCGGACGCCCACTACGTCGAGGACGCGGCGGTGCTGCTGGGTGAGGACGTCGCCGTCCTGACCCGACCCGGCGCGCCCGAGCGGCGAGACGAACCGGCCCGGTTGGCCGACGCACTGCCACACCCGACCGTCGTGTCCTTGGCCGACCTCGGCGGGCCCCACGCGACGCTGGACGGCGGCGACGTGCTTGTCGCCCACGACCGGATGCTGATCGGGGTGTCACGTCGGACCAACGAGGCGGGCGCCCGGGCGCTGGCCGCGATCGTCGCCGAGCACCGGGCCGGCTGGCCGGTGCACCTCGTGCCGTTCACGGGCGTGCTGCACCTCAAGACCGGCACGACCGAGGTCGTCCCGGGCCAGCTGCTGCTGGCCCCCACGATGCAGATCACCGATGCGTCGGGGCTGGACGGGCTGCTGCAGCACGTCGTGGCCGCGGCCGATGCCTACGCCGCCAACGTCGTCCCCCTCGGCCACACCACGCTGGTGGCGGCCGGCTTCCCTGACGTTGCCGCCTTGGTCGGTCGCCACGGCCCGATCACCGAGGTTCCCATGGGCGACTTCGAGCGCATGGACGGCGGCCTGACCTGCCTCTCCCTCCGCTGGTGACCCCGACCGACGTACGCTCGTCCCAGCCGACCGACAAGGAGCCGACATGGGCGAGAAGGGTGCACGGCTGACCGCCGAGTCGACCGCGCGGGCCGCGCAGCTGGTGGAGGAGTGGCAGTCCCTCGGACCGGTGACGAGCAAGCCCATGTTCGGCGGGCACGGCATCGTCCACGACGGGTCGATGTTCGCCATGGTCGACTCCCGGGCGCACGTCCACCTCAAGGCCAAGGGTGAGCACAGCCGGGTGTACGAGGATGCAGGGGCGGTCGCGCACGACCGCATGCCGTACTGGTCGGTGCCCGCCGAGGTTGCCGACGACGAGGACCTGCTGCGGGAGTGGGCCAAGCGAGCGATCGACGGCCTCGACCGGTGATCGGCGACCTGGCCGTCAGGACCTTTCCCCGCGGCGTGCCGGGCGTCCGCTCGGTCATGCAGCAGGGTGTGCATGCGATGTTCGGGGAGCCGTTCGACGCGACCGTCGACCCGGGTGACCCCGGGCTGATGGGGCCGGGGTCGGCCACGTGGCAGCTGCTCGGCGAACCCTGCGTGCTGCCGATGGGGTTCCGGGCGCTGCTGGTCCAGATGCTCCATCCGATCGCGCTCGAGGCGGTCCACACCCACGGGTCGTTCGCCGAGGACTTCCTGGGCCGCGTGAAACGCACCGCCCTGTACCTGCAGCTGGCCAACTTCGGCAGCACCGGGCAGGCCCTCGACATCAGCGCCACCGTGCAGCGGATCCACCGCCGGGTGGTCGGCCGCACCGCGCAGGGGGAGCCGTACTCGGCCGGCGACCCGCACTACCTGGCCTGGGTCGGCATGACGTTCACCGAGTCGACCCTCGCGGTGCACGAGGCGTTCGGCCGGCCTCCGGCGCTCGACGTCGCGGACCGGTTCGTGGCCGAGCAGGCCGTCCTGAACGCCCTGCTGGACCCGCGCGTGGACCTGGGCCAGCTGCGCGCCGATCCCGACGCAGGCGCCCGGCTGCGGGCCGGCGATGTGCCCCTCCCCCTCATCGTGGAGGGCTGGGTGCCGACCGACGTGGCCGGCCTGACCGCACGGTTGGCAGAGCTGCAGCCCGAGCTGGAGCTGCGTGAGCTCGGCCGGCGGTCGTTCCGGTGGTTGCTCGACCCGCCTGGCCTGCCGCTGGTCCAACGGGCGGGTTGGCGGGTCTTCGTGGGGAGCACCCTGGCCACCCTGCCGCCGCAGTGGCGCGACCTGCTGGACCAGCCGGACACCCCGGTGCGCGACGCCGTCGTGGCCCGCGGGACCCGCACGCTGTTCGACCTGTTCCGCGTCCTGCACGGTCCCCTGACACTTCCGGCGCGTGCCGCGACGCGTGTCGGACGGCAACGCACCGCTGGCAACGGCAACGCTGACGACGTTCTGGTCAAGCTGCAGCGCTCCATCTGACGATCCCCGGACGAACGGCGCGGGGCCTGCTCCGCCCGAAGCCCGCCGATGTCGACCGATCGAGAGTCAGTCGGTGTTGTCCCGCACGGCGCACCGCGCGCAACGTCATGCTCGTGGCCGGGGCGGTGACGGGTCGCCTCCGGGACCGCGTTCGTCGACTCGTTGACGCCTGACGTTGGCCGTCATCGGATGCGTGGCAGCCGGTGGGACGGGCCGCCGGCGCACGCGACGATGTCTAGGTGGTCGTTGCCGATCACGTAGACGGCGTGCTGTCCGAACGCCCGACCGACCGCCAGGAGGGTGTGGAGGGACGGACGACCGTCGTCGAGCGGGATGGCGAAGGAGTCCTCCGACCACCCGCCGTCGGTGGCGGTCCCACGGGCGGGCAGGACGGTGGCACCCATCGCCAGCAGCACGGCGGCCAGGTCGGCGTTGGCCTGCCGGTTGGTCGCCTCGTCGGTGACCCGGCTGCCCGGGTTCCACCCGGTGATCACCACGAACCGTGTCGGGAGATCACGACGGGCGGCCCGCCCGGCGACACGCGTCGGCGTCGGCAACCACACGTCGACGTCGGTGGCGGCGTACGCCTCGAGCACGTCGTGGAGGGATGGTTCGGCCGGCCGGGTCACCCCCCGGATTGTGCACTTCGCCCGGCCCGTCGGCCCACGTGCACCACCCTCGCGCCGGGCTGTGCAGCTCGGCCGGTGACCCGGCTGACCTGCACAACGCGGGGCCCCGTGAGGGGGTGTCAGTCGTGGGCGACCTCGACGGGGATGCCGCGGCGGACGGCCTCACCCACCACGGCCTCGGTCAACCCGCGCGACAACAACGAGGTCAGCGCCAGCGGACCCTCCAAGCGGACCCCGTCTCCGGACCGGGTGCGCACGCCGACCAGCACCGACGGGCTGTCGTTGATCACCGTGGTGGACACGTCGGCCACGACACCCGCCAGGCGGTCGACCACCTTGCCGGCCAGCCAGCGCAGCCCGGGGATCGGTACCCAGCGGCCCACCAGCGTCCCGGCGGTCCGCCCGACCAGCCGTCGAGCGGCCATGGCCGCCATCGGTTCGAGCTCGACGGCCTCGACCTCCTCCCACCAGGCGGTGTGGTAGCGGATGATCCCGCGGCTCTGCACCCGCGTCGGGTCCACCCTGACGCTGTAGCGGTTGCCCACCGCCGCGATGACCCGGCGTGCGCGGGGGCCGTGGAGGACCCCGCCGGCCCGGCGGCCGAGGTCGTCCAGCAACGGACCCAACCCCGCGACGAACGGTCCCTCCAGCGGCAGCTCGGGGGCCGGGTGCAGGGTCGCCCACACCCGCTCGAGGCGGGAGTCCGGCGGCGTCAGCGGGTCGGTCGGGGTGCGCGAGGTCATGTCCGGGGTGTTCCCCGCCGAGTGCCGGCCCACACGCCCACGAGACACTCGCGGGCATGACCGACCCGACCGCACGAGCGCTGATCGACCGACTGGGCCTGCAGCCCCATCCCGAGGGTGGCTGGTACGCCGAGACCTGGCGGGCACCCACCGTGGACGGCGGGCGTGCCACGAGCACCGCCATCCACTTCCTGCTGGAGGAGGGACAGCGGTCCCACTGGCACACCGTCGACGCCGCCGAGGTCTGGTGTCATCACGCCGGCTCGCCGGTGCGCCTCCTGCTGAGCGCCGACGGCCGGGCGGTGACCGCGCACCAGCTGGGCGGCGACGTCATGGCCGGACAGGATCCGCAGGTCGTCGTGCCCGAGGGCCACTGGCAGGCGGCCGAGGCGACCGACGGCTGGGCCCTCGTGACCTGCGTCGTTGCGCCGGGGTTCACCTTCGACGGCTTTGTGCTGGCCGAGCCCGGCTGGGAACCCGGCGCAACTCCGGGAGGGATGTGAGGGGCGGACGTCGAAACCCCAAGCGTGGTTCGGGCTGCCCGCTTGGACCGTGACGCCGGGCCGGCATCCCCACCCCCTCAGCCGGCCCGGCGTTCCCTCACCCGGTCACCGGGATCAGGTGACCTTGTCCTCGCGAACCTTGGCCTTCTTGCCACGGATCTTGGTGCGCATCAGCGAGCTGATCACCTCGTCGGCCGCGGCCGACGGCACCTCGACCAGGCTGAAGCGGCCGTGGATCTGGATCGCGCCGACGTCGCGGCCGGTCAGGCTGGTCTCGTTGGCGATCGCCCCGACGAGGTCCTTGGGTCGCATGCCGGCCTCGCGGCCCAGGTTCATCCACAGCTTGGTCGTGGGACCGGACGGGCCGCGGGACTTGCCGCCGCCGGATCCGCCACGGCTGTTCTTGCCCTGGTAGCCGCTCTTGTCGCCCTTGCCCTTGCCGCTGAACGAGGCCTGCGGGACGTCGTCGTCATCGGCGTCGCTGTGGGTCTCGTCGTGCGCGAGCTTGATGCCCGCCAGGGCGATCTCGACCAGGTCGAACTCGTCGGACAGGGACTCCACGACCGGGCGGAAGGTGTCGAGGTCGTCGCCGTCGGACAGCAACATCTCGCGCATGGACGCACGCAGCATGCCGAGGCGCCGGGCGCGCAGGTCGGCGACGGTCGGGACGGTCTCGACCTGCATCCTGCGGCCGGTGTGGCGCTCGATGGCCTTCATGGCGCGGTGCTCGCGCGGCTCGACCAGGGAGATGGCCATGCCCTCGCGGCCCGCGCGGCCGACACGGCCGATGCGGTGGGTGTAGGACTCCACGGCCGAGGGCAACGAGTGGTTGACCACGTGGGTCAGGGTGTCGATGTCCAGGCCACGGGCGGCGACGTCGGTGGCGATCAGCAGCTCGGCAGCGCCGGAGCGGAAGCGGTTCATGACCCGGTCGCGCATGCCCTGGTCCATGCCGCCGTGCAGCGCCTCGGCTCGGTACCCACGGCCGTTCATGGTCGACGTCAGCTCGTCGACCTCCAGGCGCGTGCGGCAGAACACGATGGTGGCGTCGGGGTCCTCGACGTCGAGGACACGTGCCAGCGCCGCCGGCTTGTGGTGGCGGGTGACGACGTAGGCCACCTCCTTGACCTTGGGTGCCTCGCCCTCGGCTGGCTCCTCCCGCTTGATCTGGATGCGCACGGGGTTGGTCAGGTGGCGGTCGGCCAGCCCGGCGATCCGGCGCGGCAGGGTGGCGGAGAACAGGGTGGTCTGCCGCTCGGACGGTGCCTGCTCGAGGATGGCCTCGATGTCCTCGGCGAAGCCCATGTCGAGCATCTCGTCGGCCTCGTCGAGGACGACGACCTCGAGGCTGTCCAGGGCGAGGGAGCCACGGCCGAGGTGGTCCATCGCACGTCCGGGGGTGGCGACGACGATGTCGACGCCCCGGTCGAGCTGCTTGAGCTGGCGGAAGATCGGCTGGCCGCCGTAGATCGGCAGCACACGGGCGCCCATGGCCTTGCCGTAGGTGTGGATGGCCTCCGACACCTGCATGGCCAGCTCGCGGGTCGGGACCAGGACCAGGCCGATCGGCTGCCGACCGCGGTCGACCTCGTCGGGGATCCGCTGCAGCAGGGGGAGGGCGAACGCGGCGGTCTTGCCGGTACCGGTCGCCGCCTGGCCGAGCAGGTCACGACCCTCCAGCAGCGGCGGGATGGCCTCGGCCTGGATCGGGGTCGGTTCCTCGTAGCCCAGCTGGTCGAGGGCGGTCACGAGCTCCGCGCGCAGGCCGAGGTCGGCGAACGCGGGCGGGGTGTCCCCGGGCGGGTCGACGTGCGCGTCCGGCGCGGAGTCAGCAGGCGCCTCCGCGGGGGACTCGGGAGTGGGGTCGGTGGTGGGTTCCGCGTCGGGAACGTCGTGTTCTTGATCGGGGGGTGTCACTGGAGAAGCCTTTCGAGGGACCACCGAGTGTGCCTGCTCGACACACAACAGCGCCCCCGACCGTTCGAGACGGTTCGGGGGCGCAGTGTTCTGCTGGGTCCGACTCAGGTGGCCTGACCCGTTGCTCGCCTGGTGGGAGCCTAGTTCTGGTGCGACTTCTGCTCGGCCTCTTCGGCCTTCGCCTCGGCGCGGGCCTTCTCGGCCTCGGCTTCCTTCTGGGCGGCGTCGCGCTGGGCCTCGGCCTTGTCCTGCTGGGCTTCGCCCTCGTTCTCGAGGTCCTCGTTGCCCGTCAGCACGCCTGCGGCTTCCTTGGCCTTGCCCTTGGCGTCCTCGATGACGCCCTTGGCGCCAGCTTCCGGTCCGGTGTCCTTGTCAGCCATGGTGGTTCGCTCCTTGGTGTGGTGGGTGTTGCCCTCTCGTCGAAGCGATGCCCGATGGCTGGGCTGACAAACCCCCGCGGGTGACTCGACCCCGACGAAGCGTCACCTGTGCTGCGAGGGAGGTCGAGGTGTCCCGTGATCGCCGGTCAGGCGCCGTTCACGGGCAGGATCCACCCCTCCTCCTGGACCGTCGCCGTGATGGCGAGGGCGCTCAGGTCGGGCGGGCCGATCGCCGTCAGCAGGCTGCCGTCCTCGGCCATCCGTCGGTAGGCCGCGACGAGCGCCAGGACCTGGGCGGCATCACGGACGGGATGCAGGGAGGGATCGTGCGGCAGGAGGCTCGGGTAGACCTCGGCGACCACCACCCCGGGGGACGGGAACCGGCCGGTGTCGTAGCCGGTGTCGAACGGCCAGACCAGCAGCTGCAGTTCGTCGAAGACCTGGCGCAGCCGATGGATGACGGGCAGGGCGACGAGGGTCTGCCCGCCGACCGACCCGGTGTAGGCCACCTGCCAGACGGACTTGGGCTGGTGGCCACGCTCGCGCCAGTGGCGTTCGGCGTGGCGAAGCTCGGCCAGCGGCCAGGCGTGCGGCGTGGCGACGGGAAAGGTCGGCTTGGTGGGGTGCAGGTGCGGGAGGGGCTGGGTCTCCGGGCGCCCCCAGAACGGCCCCTCCTCGGCACCGATGCGCGCGTTGAGCTGGTCGGCGACGACGTAGCGGTTGTTGACGTTGCGATCGTCGTCGGTAATCAGCTCGGCCAGCAGGGTTCGCATCCACGTCCACGGATCCTCGGCGGCCGGCATCCCGAGGGCCGCGGCGGTGCCGGCGGGGTACCCGAACGCCGCGTCGATCCCGCACAGCACATGGCGGCCGTCGGCGGTCAGGCGACCCAGCTCCTCCTCCATCCAGCGGGCTGCCTCGGCGCGGGTGCGGAACGCGACGACGCGGTCGGCCCGGTCGGGTTCCCCGATCGCCGCCCACAGCCCGTTGGCCCCTCCACCCTTGGGCCCACGGGTCGACGCCGCGCTCCAGTCGACCATCACGAAGGCGTCGGCGGTCCAGCGGTCACTCATCGAACGGGTCCTGACGAAGTCGGCGGCGGGGTGGGACAGTGCCCGGCAGAGGTGCATCGCACGACCGCATCGAACGGTTCGTCAGTGCCCTCCGGCTGACCCACCGCATCCGTCGAACTGTACCGCCACCGAACCCTGACGGATCTTGACCCACCCGGTGACGAGCGCTGACCCACCTTCCGGCCACGACCACGACAACGGTGCCCTGCCTCTGGCGGATTTGGACCCAGTTCGCGCCGCGGAGACACAGAACGGGTCGAATTCCGTCAACCGGGGGGGACCGACCCGGACCCGGCCTCGACCCGCAGTCGGCCTCGACGTCAGCGGCGGGCGGCGCCGGAGGCGACGGGGCGAGGGGGAGTGGTGCCGACCTGGACGGCGAGGGCGACGGCGTGGGCCCAGTCGAGCTCGTGGCCCTCGGCGCGGGCGCGGTCCAGCACGGGGGCAGGCAGGACGTCGGTGACCAGCGCCCGCTGGCGAGGGCCGTCGATGGGGTCCATGCGGGCGGGATGGAAGCCGACGCGTGACCCCAGCCGGTCGACCGCACCGAGCAGCACCCCTCCTTCGTAGTGGCGGCCCATCAGCCCCGCCACCGACGCCATCGTGTGCAGGCCGGCCAGGGTGGAGGAGCGGTCGCCCTGCTCGGCCAGCCGACGCAGCGCCTCGGCCATGACCCGTCCGGCGTCGACCGGACGCTGCTGGTCCAGCAGGATCTTGCTGAGGATCCAGCCGGAGGACGCCCAGACATAGGTGTTGTCCCACCGGTCCGCCCGTTCGCGGGAGCGTTCCAGCACCGCGATGGCGTCCTCGATGCGGCCCTGCGACCGGCGGACCTGCCCACGGACCATGTCGACCTCGGCCAGCACCCACTCCGGCACGTCCCGCTCCTCGGCGGTGTCCAGCAGCCGGTCGGCCACCTCGGCGTTGCCGAACGCGGCCTCGAAGTAGGCCAGGTACGTGCGGGACAGGGCGCCGAGGACGTCGTGCTCGGCATGGGCCGCCATCGAGACCGCCTGGGTGATCCGCCGGTGCGCGGTGGGCAGGTCCCCGGACAGGTACGCCCCCAGCGACCGGCCGATCAACGCCTGGACCAGGTCGGCAGCCGCCACCGTCGCCGTCCCCACCCGAGCCGCGCCGCCGTCGAGGGCCTCCGGGTCGTCGACCAGCAGGCCGTCCAACCAGCGGTTGCCCTCGGTGACCTGCCCGAGCCGGAACCAGGCCCATGCGAGGTCCCCGCAGATCCGCAGGGCTGTCTCGACGTCGCCGACCTCCTGGCAGTGGGCGAGGGCGGCCCGGATGTTGTCGCGTTCGGCGATGGCGACGTCCCAGCGGGTCTCCTTCCCCAGGTAGGCGTCGGCCACGCGAGCCGCGACGTCGGCCAACCAGGCGGTGTGGCGGTCGGCGAGGGCCGCCCAGGCCGCCTCGCCGGCGTGCTCGCGGCAGTAGTCCCTGATCGTCTGCAGCACCCGGAAGCGCCGGCCGCCTGCCACGTCGACCGGGGTGACCAGGGACTTGTCGACCAGCTGGGTCAGGAGCGCCGCCGTCGCCCCGAGCCGCCGCTCGGCCACCACGGACAGGGCGTCGAGGTCGCAGCCGCCACCGAAGACCGACGCGGCATGCAACACCTCCTGCTGGTCGCGGGTCAGGGGGCGGTAGGACCAGTCCACGGCCGCCGCCATCGTCCGGTGCCTGGGCGCGTTGGTCCGACCGCCGTCGCCGAGCAGCGCGAAGCGATCCTCCACCAGGACGTCGATCTGGGCCAGGGACAGCGCCGACAGCCGCGCGGCCGCCAGCTCGATCGCCAGCGGGATGCCGTCGAGGGCCCGACAGATCCGGCGCACGACCGGCCTCGTCGTGTCGTCCAGCACGAAGGTGGGGTCCACGAGGGCGGCGCGGTCGGCGAACAGCAGCTCGGCCTCGCCCACCTCACCGTCCAGGCCCGCGGTCAGCGGCGGGATGACCAGGACCCGTTCGCCCGGCACGCCCAGCGGCTCGCGGCTGGTCGCGACGATCGACACCTCCGGGCAGGCGCCCAGCAGCTCGGCCGCGACCGTGGCCGCGCCACCCACCACGTGCTCGCAGTTGTCCAGCACCAACACGGCCCGGCAGCCCGACATCGCCGCGATGACCGCCGACAGCGGGTCGGTCGCCACGGCCGCCACGCCGATCGCCTGCGCGACCGTCGCCGGCACCATCGCCGGGTCGGACACGCCGGCGAGCTCGACCAGCCACGGGCCGTCCGGCGGCCGGGGACGAAGTCGCCGCACCGCCTCCAGGGCAAGGCGGGTCTTGCCGGCACCACCCACCCCGGTGAGGGTCAGCAGCCGGGCGGTCGACGACAGCCGCTGCACGTGGTCCAGCTGCGTGGTCCGACCGACGAACGTGGTCAACGGCACGGGCACGGCACGTGCGGCCGATCGGTCCAGCGCGGATGCACGCACCGGCAGGACCGAGGACAGCTCGACGCCGATGGAGGAGTCGCCGGCGGGGGAGTCGCCGGCCGGGGCATCGGGGACGCTGACGGACAGCGCACGGTCGGTGTCCAGCGACGGGGCCAGCGGATCGCCGTCGAGCAGGTCGGGATCCTGCTGCAGCACCAGCCGGTGGATGCGCTGCACCTCGGGACCGGGGTCGATGCCGAGGGTGTCGGCAAGCGTGGCGCGGAGGGTGTCGAAGCGCTGCAGCGCCTCCGCCTGTCGCTGCTCCCGGTAGGCGGCGACCATCAGCAGGGCCGCGACCTGCTCGTCGGCCGGGGTCCGGTTGGCCACCACGGCGAGGTTGTCGCGGACCAGGTCGTGGCGACCGGCGGCCAGGTGGGCGCGACCGCGCAGCACCTCCAGCTCCAGGCGGCGGGCCTGCAGCAGCTCCGCCGCGGTGATGGCGAAGGGCAACGCGACGATGTCGCCGAGCGCGTCGCCTCGCCAGCGTGCGAGGGCGGCGTCGGCCAGTCGACCGGCTTCGGACGGCTCCGTGCCGATCGTCGTGCGCGCCAGCAGGAGGAGGTCGGCGACCTCCAGCGCGTCGACGACGGTCGTTGACGCATCCAGGACGTAGCCACCGGTCACCTTCGGCAGGGCCGCCGGTCCGAGGGTCGAGCGCAGGCGCGAAACGTAGGCGCGGAGGGTGCCCTCGGCCGTCGCTGGTGGCTGCTCGCCCCACAGGCCGGTGACGAGGCGCTCGACCGGCACCGGCGAGCCGGCCTCCAGCGCCAGGGCTGCGAGGACACCACGAGGCATCCGACCGCCGAGGGCGACCTCGGTTCCGTCGATGGTGGCGATGACCGGGCCGAGCAGGTGCACCCGCACCGCCCCCGACCCGGAACGGTCGTGATCAGTTGTGGACAACGCGCTTCCTCGCACGACGCCCGAAGGACCCCTTGCCGTCGTGGGACGACAGCCCGCCGTGGACCGGCCGGACGCCTCGATCCTAGAACGGTGCAACCGAGGGTGCGAAGGGGATTTTCGGGACGTGTTGCAGCGGTGTTGCAGACGGATGGGAGGGGAGCGGTCGCAGGCGAGACCGGCGGACCCGTCAGGCACAGTCCCGGCAGCCGGGTCGTCGGGGCCCGGGAGACTGGAGCTGCCGTGGCCGTCCTGCGCACCGACCTGCCCCCTGCCCTCGCCGCCATGGGGCGTCGCATGCCGCCCAGCGCATCGGTGGTGGTCGCCGGCCGCACCCTCGTCGAGGTCGACGGCCCCGGGCCCGTCCGGCTGGGTTCCAACGTCAGCGGGGTCCTGCTGGTCGTCGTCGTGAACGCGCTGGCCGAGCAGGGCCTCCTGTCGCTGGGGACGACGATCGGGGAGTGCGTCGCACGACGAGTGCTCCCCGGCGACGCCGACCCGGACTGGACCGTCGCCTCGCTGCTGTCCGCGGTCGCGGACCCCGCGGCCACGCCGATGTCGACGTGTGCCAGCAGCCTGCTCGGTCGGGTGGCTGCGGCCGTGTCGGGGCAGCGCCTGCGACGCGTGGTCACCGAGACCGTCACCGAACCCCTCGGCATGACGTCCACCCGCTGGGACCGGGGGTGGACCTCCAGCGCCACCGACCTGGCCCGACTCGCCGGGTCGGCGGAATGGGCCGCCGCCCGCGACCGCACCGGATGGCTGCCCGAGCCCGGCACCGCCCGCCACGGGGCGGACGACCTCGCCGTCGCAGGCCTGTGGCGCAACGACGCGATGGACGTCTCGCTGGGGTACTGCGGGGACGGTCGCGCCCTGCTGGCGGTGCTCGACCACCTCTGCGCCTGACCCCGGGACTGCCCATGCGGTTGCAGCCGATGGTGGGGCGGTTGCACCGCCGTTGCAGCCGCCAACCGGCTGCCGAACCGGGGGTCGTCGCTCCATACGGTCCCCCACGTCGCCATCCGAGCCGGCCTGCACCGCCCGGCCGGAGGGCGACGCCAAGCCCCCAGCGAAACCCCTCACCACCTGGAGCCACCGTGTCCGTCGACCGTCCCTTCCGCAGGCCAGCCCTCGTCCTCGTCGTGCTGGCCTCGCTCGCCGGCGCCTGCAGCACCGACGGTCCCGGCATCGCCGAGGCCATCGCGACCGTGGAGGGTTCTCCCAGCGCACCGGTCACGGCGACCGAGCCGGCCGTCACCGCCGATCCGGCCACACCGGACGCACCCACCGACGACGTCGACAAGCCGTCCGTGCCGATCGCCCCCGACGCGTCCGTGGCCACCAGTCCACCGGCACCACCGGCGACCCTGCCACCGGCACCCGTCGCCCCGCCGCAGGAACCGACCGTCTTCATGTCGGAGGTCCCCATGACCACCGGCGCCGACCTGCCGCCCTACGACACCTACGTCACGGTCATCGACGACACCGGCCGCATCTCCGTTGACGTGCCGACCGACTGGGTCGACGTCGACGGCACGCCGGTCACCGTCAGCGGCACCACCGTCGCCGACATCCGGGCCAGCAACGACCTGGCGGCGTTCGCCAGCACCTGGACCACCCCCGGCGTGATCGTGTCGGCCGGCGACGTCCCCGGCGTCACCCCCGAGCAGATCCTCGACGACGAACGCACCACCCTCGGATCCACCTGCACCTTCCAGGATCGCGAGCCCTACACCGACGGCCTGTACGTCGGGTCCTTCGACACCTACACCGCCTGCGGCGGCACCACGGCGGTCTACGTCGTCATCGCCGCACGCCCGGCCGACGGCAGCGACCCGATCGTCGAGGTCCAGGTCCAGGTCAACGCCGAACGCGACATCCAGGCCCTCGACCGGATCGTGGCGTCCTTCGTCGCCATCTAGGCGCCCGACCCCGTCCCCAGCAGCGCATCGACTCCCCCCAACGACACCACCGCCAAGGAGCACCTCACCATGACCCCGCACGACCACTTCAACGCCCTCGTCGCCCTCGAGCGCCCCATCGCGACCCTCAACGACGGGCGCGGTGCCGACCCTCCCCGGCGCGTCCACCAGGCCAGGTCGCCTCGCCGCCACCGTCGTGTCGGCCTCGGCGCGGCCATGCTCGTCACCGTCCTCGCGGCCTTCGTACTGGTGACCATCCCCTCCACGTCACGCGCCCAGGTCCCGGGCGTGGACTGGACCAGCCTTCCCGCCGAACCGGTCGACCTGACCGGCGGCTGGGCCGGCGCGGCCTGCGACGGCGACGGTCCCTTCCTCTGCACCACCCTCGACGGCACCGACCAGGGCATCGTCGAGCACCTCGAATGGCTGCTGGAGGAGGGTGACCTCGCCGCCGACCTCGACGCCGGCATCCCGGTCCGCCAGGCGCTGGCCGCCGAGGCCGCCCGATTCCACGAGACCATCCGCACCGACCGCGGAAGCGTCTGCCCGGACATGGCCTACATCGCCGAACCCACCGTCGGCGCGACGGTCGCCGGTCTCGACGGCATCCGCTACGGCTTCGAGATGGTCGTCGGCGAGCGTGTCGTGGAGCAGGTCATCGGCTTCATGACGGTCCGCCAGGCCACCCACGGTGCCGTCGTCGACGTCGTCGCCGCGACGGAGATCAACGACGGTGCCTGCGTCGACGACGAGGGCCTCCAGCCCTTCCGCGACGGCAGCCTGTCCGAGATCGACCCGATCCTCGCCCAGGTGGTCGCGCGGTCCAGCTTCGGCCCGGGCAGCCGGCCCGTCCCCGAGCTGGCCGACGACCTCACCATCCCGCTCGGTGACCGTGTTGCCGTCTCGGTGGCCATGTCCCAGCTGGCCCACCCCGAGGACGGCGGCACCGAGGCCGTTCTGATCGCCCGTGACGACCAGTTCGCCGACGCCCTGGCCTCCGGCGGCCTGCAGGGGGCGCTGGACGCCCCGCTGCTGCTGACCGGCCCCGACCACCTCGACGAGCGCGTCGCCGCGGAGATCGGCCGCCTCGGCGCGGTCCGAGCGATCGTGCTCGGCGGCGAGTCCGCGGTGCCCGAACAGATCGCCACCGAGCTGCGCGGCCTCGCGCTCACCGTCGAGCGTGTCGGCGGGTCGGACCGCATCGCCACCGCACTCGCCATCGCCGACATGATCGGCCCCCGGGTCGAGCAGGTCGTGCTCGTCCGTGCCCACGGCCACGAGTCCGACCCCAGCCGTGCCTGGGCCGACGCCCTGGCCGCCGGCGCCACCGCCGCAGGGCTCGAGGCACCGGTCCTGCTGACCACCGAGGACGTGCTCGACCCGCGGGTCGCCACCTGGTTGCAGGCCGAAACCATGGACAACGGGCTGCAGTCGGTGCTCGTCGCCGGGGGCGAGGCGGCGGTCGACCGCCCCGTGCTCCAGGAGATCGTGGAGATCGGGCTCGGCGTCGACCGTGCCAGCGGCGCGGACCGGACCGAGACGGCGCTGCAGCTCAACCGGCGTCGGGGCATGGCCTCGGCCGAGCTGGTCGACACGGTCATCGTCGTCGACGGCAGCGACTGGGCCGGTGGAATGACCGCGGCGCTGGCGTCCGACGCGCTGGTGGCCCCCGTGGTGCTGACCGGCACGACGATGCCGGCGACCACCGCGGCCTTCCTCGGCGAGGCCGATGTCGCCGTCGTCTGCGTTGCCCGCGCAGCGGCGTGCCGGTGAGCGACCCGGTTCGGTCGGCCCGACGCGGGCAGGACCACCAGGCCTGCAGGTGAGGGCAGGGGTCACCGGCAGCCGGTCCACGGTTGCTGGCGGCCGTCCCCGCCTCATCGCAGAAACGCGGCCGGATCCGAGGGGGATCCGGCCGCGTGGGGGTGTGGCGGCGTTGCGGGCGACGCCACGGAGTGGACTGGTCCGCTACCCGACCCAGGTGATCCGGGGGGTGTGGACCGCGCTGACGCCTCGGCAGGCGCCGCAGCGGTAGTAGGTCAGCCATCCGTCGCTGACGGTGTGGCGGGACATGCGGGTGCCGGCGGTGGCCTGGGTGCAGGCGGTGCAGCGGGCGGTGGCGATCGTGGGCACGGTTGGCTCCGTTTCGGCTCTGGTGGAGAAGTGACCTCAGCGTGCCTCGCTCGTGCGATCATGTCACCTGAATGGTTCTGAACATACCGATCGGTAGATCCGATGGAACTGCGTGACCTCCGCACCTTCCTCGCCTGCGCTCGCCTGCAGCACTTCACCCGGGCAGCCGAGGAGCTGGCCTACGCCCAGTCCACGGTGACCGCCCAGATCCGGTCGCTTGAGAAGGAGCTGGACGTTCCGCTGTTCGACCGGGTCGGTCGGGGGGTCGTGCTGACCCCGGCGGGGGACCGGCTCGCGACCTACGCGCGGCGCATCGTGGACCTCGTCGAGGAGGCCAGCGCCACCGTGGCCTTCGTCGGGGCGCAGCCGCACGGCGACCTGACCATCTCCGCCACCGAGACCCTGTCGACGTTCCAGCTGCCCGACGTCCTGCGCGAGTTCCAGCGACGCTTCCCCGACGTGCGGCTGTTCCTGCGCCCGCACGACCCCGCCGACCTCGTCAGCCGGGTGGTCGAGGGCGACTCGGCGGCCGCCATCACCCTCGACCGGCCGATCGCCCACCCCGACCTCGCCACCGAGACCCTGCGGGAGGAGGCGGTGTGGCTGCTGGCCCCGCCCGACCACCCGCTGGCCGGACGCCGGCGAGTCCGCGCCGCCGACCTCGCGCCGTTCCGCCTCCTCCTCAGCGAGCTCGACGTCTCCTACGGCGGCGCCTTCATCGAGCGGTTGGCCGCCGACGGCGTCGTGCCGATCGACCCCATGGAGTTCTCCTCGGTCGCGGCGATCAAGCAGTGCGTGCGGGTCGGGATGGGGCTGACGGCGCTGCCGGCCTTCGCCAGCGCCGAGGAGGTCGACGCCGGCCAGCTCGTCGTGCTGCCCTTCGAGTGCCCCTCGGTGAGGGTGCAGCTGCTGTGGCACCGCCATCGGTGGATGCCCCCGGCGGCCGAAGCGCTGCTGGAGCTGACCCGCGAGCTGCTCGGCCAGGGAGATCCTCGGTCGGCTGCTGCCCCGCTGCGCTGATTCCTTCGGGCGAGCTGCGGGGGGTCCTCGGTCGGCTGCTGCCCCGCTGTCTTTCCGGGCGGGGCAGCCGAGACGCCTCCCTGCGAGCCTCCTCGCGAGCTGCGGGGGGTCCTCGGTCGGCTGCTGCCCCGCTGTCTTTCCGGGCGGGGCAGCCGAGACGCCTCCCTGCGGGCCTCCTCGCGAGCTGCGGGGGGTCCTCGGTCGGCTGCTGCCCCGCTAGATTCGGGAGGGCCATGATCACCTTGCTGTCCCCCGCCAAGTCCCTCGACTACGAGACGCCGCTGCCGACCCGCAAGCACTCCGAGCCGCGGATGCTGGATCGGTCGCAGGAGCTGATCGACGTCATGCGTCGCAAGTCGCCCGACGAGGTCGCCCGGCTGATGAGCATCTCCGACGACCTCGCCGCGCTGAACGTGCAGCGGTACCAGGACTTCACCGTGCCGTTCACACGCGACAACGCCCGCCCGGCGGTCCTGGCGTTCACCGGTGACGTCTACATGGGGATGGATCCCCGGGGGCGGTTCGGCGAACGCGACTACACCGAGGCGCAGAAGACCGTGCGGATCCTGTCGGGGCTGTACGGGGTGCTGCGGCCGCTGGACCTGATGCAGGCCTATCGGCTGGAGATGGGCACCAAGCTGACGACCGACCGTGGCGACACGCTGTACGACTTCTGGGGCGGCGAGATCACCGACGTGCTCAACGCCGACCTCGCCGAGTCGCCGGGGCCCGAGGCCGTCGTCAACCTCGCCTCCAACGAGTACTTCGGCGCCGTCGACACCGACCGGCTGGAGGGTCGGCTGATCAGCCCCCGCTTCCTCGACGAGGGCAAGGACGGCAGCTACCGGATCGTCTCGTTCTTCGCCAAGCGAGCGAGGGGTGAGATGGCCGCTTGGCTGGTCACCAACCGCGTCCGGTCGATGAAGGCGATCCAGGAGTTCGACGTGGCGGGCTACCGCTACGACCCCGACCGCTCCACCAGCGACGAGCCCACCTTCATCCGCCCGGCCCAGTAATCCGCGTGTCGGGTAACGGGCCGCCCGTCGTGATCACCCGACAAGCGCGGCGTGGTGTGCGCCGGGACGTCGACCTCCGGTGAGGGTGTCAGGCGGTCGGCGTGGCACGGAGCTGCATCGCGACGAACCCGGCCACCACCGCGGCCTGCGCCAGCACGACGGCCACGCCGAGGCCGGTCAGGTCCCAGGCGCCCAGGACGACCGCGCCGACGCTGGCCAGCACCCAGCCGCCGTTGGCAAGGCCGATCCGGCGAACCCAGCCGGCGGTCCGGGGCAACATCCGGGCCACCACGGCCAGCTCGGCGGCGTAGGCCAGCATGAAGATGCCCAAGCCGAGCAGCCAGCCCGACGAAATGCCGAGGGGCTCGGCGAGGGCAGCGTTGCCGGCGGCAAGCAGCAGGCCGGTGGCGCCGGAGCCGACGGCGTCGACCAGCAGCGCACGGGACTGGACGGACTGGCGGGAGGCAGGGGAGGAGATGGCGGTCACGGGAGGACCCCTTTCACGGTCGGGTGAGGGATGACGCCACCGACGATGGGGCCGGCCGGTCATGGCGTCGATTACCTCCCGGGTAATGGCCGACCGGCCGTGCGCGAGCCTACGGTCAGGGACCATGACCGGTTCCACCGCTGGCCCCATGACCACACCGACCCCGCCCACCCCGACCGTCGGCGTGCTCCTGCGCCAGTGGCGTGGCCATCGGCGGCGCAGCCAGATGGACCTCGCCCTGGACGTCGGGGTGTCGACCCGACACCTCAGCTTCATCGAGACGGGCCGGGCCAACCCCTCGGCGGAGGTCGTGCTGGCGCTCGCCGAGGGGCTGGACGTCCCGCTCCGCGAGCGCAACCACCTGCTGCTCGCCGCCGGCTACGCACCGCGCTACGAGGAGACCCCGCTGGACGCCCCCGCCATGGCCCGGGCACGGGACGCGGTGCAGCGGATCCTCGACGCGCACGACCCCTATCCGGGCGTCGTGCTGGACCGACGCTGGGACGTCGTGGCCGCCAACGCCGGCGCCCTGGCCCTGATCGACGGGGTGGCCCCGGAGCTGGCCGCGCCCACCCTCAACGTCTTCCGCGTCAGCCTGCACCCCGACGGCCTGGCCGCCCGCACCCGCAACTTCGAGGAGTGGGGCAGCTACCTGGTGTGGCAGCTCGAGCGCCAGCTGGCGTTGTCCGGTGACGAGTCGCTGGCCGCCCTGCTGGAGGAGGTGCGCACCTACCCCAACGTCGCCGCGCTCCCCCGGCGCACACCCGAGTCCGACCCGGCGCTGGTCCTGACCGTCGACATCGCCGATCCCGACCTGTCGTTCTTCACGACGCTGACGACGTTCGGAACACCACGCGACATCACCCTCGACGAGCTGATGATCGAGCTGTTCTATCCGGCCGACGACGCCACCGCCCGACACCTCGGACGGCAGGGCATCGCCGCGCGATCGGCGGAGACCTAGTCTTCGGCCATGGCCGCTGAACACGAGGTCAAGCTGGACCTCCACCCCACCGTCGAGCTGGGGGATCCGGTGTCGGACATCGAGGGCGCCGACGTCGAGCACGTCGACCCGGTCCGGCTGCGCGCGACGTACTTCGACACCGCCGACCTGCGGCTGATCCGGGCCGGGGCGACGGTGCGGTACCGGCCGGAGGCCGACAGCGACCCGTGGCAGGTCAAGCACCCCATCGGCGACGCCGACACCGACGGCATCGTGCGCGACGAGCGTGCCTACCCGGGCAACGACGAGGGCCCGCCGGCAGCCGTCACCAGCGCCGTGGCCGCGCTCACCCGCGGGGCACCGCTGGTCCCGGTCGCCACCCTCCTGACGGAACGGACTCGCGTGCGGGTGCACGCCGACGGGCAGGTGGCCGTGGAGGTCACCGACGACGACGTCGAGGCGCACGTCGACGGCCGGCTCGTTGCCCGGTTCCGCGAGCTGGAGGTCGAGGGCGACCACGACCGGATCCGCCGAGAGGTGGTGGACCGACTGGTCGACGCAGGGGCCTCACGGTCCGGCAACCGGCCCAAGCTGGTCCGGGCCCTCGGGCCGGCAGCCGAGGCCCCGCCCGACCTGGTCGTGCCCGAGCTGCCCACACCGAGCACGCGCGTGCCGGTGGTCGACGTGGTGTCGCGGGCGATGCTCGTGGACCTCGACCGGATGATCCGCTTCGACCCGGGCACGAGGCTGGGCGAGGACGTCGAGGCGTTGCACCAGATGCGCGTCGCCACCCGCCGGTTGCGGACGACCCTGCGGACCTACCGTCCGGTCCTGGACCGCGAATGGGCCGACAGCCTTCGTGACGACCTCCGACCCCTCGCGGCAGCCCTGGGGGCGGTCCGGGACCTGGACGTGCTGGTCGCGCGGGTCGAGACCGACCTGGCTGCCCTCGACCCGGCCGATGCGGTGGCTGGCCCGGAGCTCTGCGCCCTGCTCCAGCTGCGTCGTGACCGGGCCCGCGGGGTCCTGCTCGAGCAGCTGGAGGGCCCCGGCTACGGGGAGCTGCTCGATCGGTTGCTGGCCGCGGCGACCACCCCCCGTGTGCTGGAGCCCGACGCGCCCGCCGGGCCGACCCTCGCCCCGCTGGTCAGGCAGGCCTGGAAGGGCGTGCGCCGCGCCGTTGCGGCGGGCGACGACCAGCCCGCCGACGACCAGCACCCCGACGACCACCTGCACGACGTCCGGCTGCGCACCAAGCGCCTGCGATACGCCGCCGACGCGGTCCAGCCGGCGCTCGGCCAGCCCGCCGCGGACCTGTCGAGGGCTGCTGGCCGTGTCCAGGACGTGCTGGGGGCCTGGCAGGACGCCGTCGTGGCCATCGAGATGTTCCGGACGCTGCGGGACGAGGTCGATCCCGGCGTGGCCTACCTGCTCGGGGTGCTGGCCGCCCGTGCGGGGCGTCGGCGTGATCGCGCCGCTGGCCGTTGGCCGGCGGCGTGGCGACGCCTGCGCCGCCACCGGAAGCGGATCTGACGTACCGGACTCACCCGGCAGGGGCGGTGATGGCCCGAAGCGCGCGGACGTGTGCGTCGAACGCCGTCCGACCGGCCGACGTCAGGGACAACCAGGTCAGCCGCCGTGCGTCGCGTCGTTGCTCGGACGCGGCCTTGTCGGCGACGACGTAGCCGGCGGTGGCCAGGGTCTTGAGGTGCTTGGAGAGGGTCGCGTCGGAGACGTCGAGGGTGTCGCGCAGCACGGCGAACTCCAGCCGGTCGACCGGCCGGAGCAGCCCGCAGATCCGCAGCCGCACAGGGGCGTGGATCGTCTCGTCGAACGCCGCCTCAGCCACGACGCAGGCTCTGGACGGCCGAGCGGTAGGCAACCCCGGCAAGCCAGGTCGTGGCGACGAAGCCGACCAGGCTGGTGAGCGCGACCGCCCACTGCAGGCCGAAGGACACCAGCCCGAGCGACACGCTGAACAGCAGCGTGCAGGTCGCCACGATGCCCCCGACCGCCCAGCGAGCCGAGGCGCCCATCGTGGAGAACCGGATGCCGGTCTCGCGACGGATCAGGTGGAGGACGACGAAGACCGCGCCGAGGGCCAGCCAGATCGAGGTCGGCGGTTCGTAGTCCGCGCCGGGGGTGGTGAAGGCCGCGGCGCCGACCCACCATGCTCCGACCCCGCCGAGGCCGGCGAGCAGGTTCCACGGGACGTGGGTGCGATCGGCGAGGCGGTGACGATCTGCCTCCAGCATCGCCAGCGCGTCCGTGGCCTCGTCGTGGGACGGTCGTGACGGGTACGGCCCGTCGAGTTCGTTTTCCATGTCGGAAAGCGTATGAGTGAGTTTCCGGTTTCGCAAGTGATCGTGACCAGTCAGGACGGGCCATCCGAAAGATGGTCCGAAAAGTGAAGCGTCGCAGCGACGTCCTGTCGTACATTGCGACGGTCACGCTCCATTGGGGGGGCGTCCGTCCGAATGGGGTTGTCATGCTGCGCCGACTTGCGTCGATCCTGCCGGTCCTCCTGGTGCTCGGGATGCTGGCGCCACCGGCACGGGCCGCCTACCCGGGGGCCAACGGGGTCATCGCCTTCGAACGTGGGGGCGACATCTGGGTGGTCGACGCCGACGGCAGCAACCCCCGCAACGTCACCAACACCCCGACCAACGTCGAGAAGCACCCCGTCGTCTCGCCGGACGGCACCCGGATCGCCTACACCCGCACCGAGATCTACGACGAGATCTGGACGTCCACCATCGACGGCACCCAGGTCACGGAGGTCTCCAACCCGATCGGCCACGAGGTGCTCGGCAGCGCCGAACAGCCGACCTGGTCCCCGGACGGGACCGAGATCGCCTTCCAGGGCTACCACGGCGCCGAGGGACGGTTCGTCCTGTGGGTCGCCGACGCCAACGGCGGGGGTGGGTTCCCCCTGACGACCGGCTACACCACCGAGCAGGCCGACTGGGGCGTGCACGGCGAGATCGTCGTCCGCGTCGCCGGCGACTTCTACGCCGTGGACGCCAACACCGGCACCGAGCGCATCCTGATCCGCTACGAGGACGCCCCCGACGGCCCCGAGCTCGTCGATGACCCCGAGTGGTCGCCGGACGGCAGCCGCATCGTCTTCACCTGCGACACCGGCATGTGCTCGGCCTCGTCGACCGGGACGGACTGGCAGCGCCTGACCGAGGTCGGGGTCACCACCCACCCGCAGTACTCACCCGACGGACGCTTCGTCATCTACGCGGGCACCGGACCGGGGACCAGCAGCGGCGACTACGACATCTGGCGCATCCCCGCCGCCGGGGTGGCCGCGGGCCAGCCCGAGCGTGTGACGTCCGGTCCGGCCACCGACCGCTTCCCGGACTGGGGGGCCGCAGGAGGTGGCGCGCCGACGCCGACCCCGCCCCCCGCACCCACCCCGCCGGGGCCGACGACCCCGCCGGTCGTGGCGTTCGACGACGACCCGGCGACGACCGCCGTCATCGAGCGGGGTGAACCCGTCGGGGCCGCGATCGAGATCGCCAGGGCCAGGTTCGCCGATGCCAACGGGTTCGCGCAGGCCGGCGCCCGCGCCCAGTGGGTGGTCCTGTCGCGCGACGACACCTTCCCCGACTCCCTGGCCGGGGCGGCGCTGACCGCCGGTGGCCCGATGCTCTTCACCAACAGCCAGGCCATGACCCCCTCGACGCAGGCAGAGATCCAGCGGGTCCTGGGTGGGCAGGGCACCGTCTTCCTGCTGGGTGGCACCGGCGCGATCAGCGCCGACATCGAGTCCCAGCTGCGCTCGGCGGGCTACGACGTCCGACGCCTGGCAGGTCCCTCCCGCGTCGAGACCGCGCTCGCCGTGGCCACGGAGGTCCGGGCCCGCTTCGCCGACAACGGCACGGTGCTGATCGCCCGCGCCTCCGGACCGGCCGACAACCCGACCGCCGGGTGGGCCGACAGCGTCAGCGGCGGGGCCATCGCAGCGTACGGCGGCGTGCCGATCATCATCACCCCGACCGACAGCATCCATCCGGCGGTCGCCGCGTGGCTGCAGGCCGACGCCCCGACCCGCTCGGTCCTGCTCGGTGGCACCGCAGCCCTGTCCGCGGCCGTCGAGCAGGGCGTGCCGGGTCCCCTTCGCGTCGCCGGGGCCGACCGCACCGCCACGGCGGCGGCCATCGCCGCGGAGCTGTGGCCCGACGAGGAAGGTCGCGAGTTCGTGGTCGTCAACGGGTTCCGTCCCGACGGCTGGGCGTTCGGGCTGGCTGCGGCCGGGATCGCGTCGGACGCCGAGGCCCCCGTGGTGATCGTCGGGGACCAGGTCTCCCCGGCGACGGCCGGGCTCGTGTCGGCCTGTGGTGCCCCTGCAGTGGACCTGCTGCTGGTCGGCGACAGCACCATCATCAGCCGAGGGGTGGCCGACGAGCTCGACCGCCTCGACGGGGCGGGCTGCGACACCGGTGGCACACCGCCGCCGGGCGATGGCGGGGGGTCGGGCGGCACCCCGCCTCCCAGCAACGGCGGTGGGTCGGGCGGGGCCGGGCAGGTCGGTCGCTGGGCGGCCGAACCGCGCTCGCTCGTCGC
Source organism: Euzebya rosea (assembly GCF_003073135.1). Lineage (NCBI taxonomy): Bacteria > Bacillati > Actinomycetota > Nitriliruptoria > Euzebyales > Euzebyaceae > Euzebya > Euzebya rosea. The sequence goes on along the minus strand of NZ_PGDQ01000011.1, from coordinate 100,271 downwards.
CGAGCTGGAGTTCACCTACGACGGCGCCACGATCAGCGACGTCGACGGCACCCTCCTGTGGTACTGCGACGGTTCGTCCTACTCGACCTACACCACCTTCTACCCGGAGGGACAGCCGATCCCCGTGAGCGGGGGGTCGTGGACCGTCGACAACGAGTACAACGACGGACAGGGCAACACCTACCGCGAGCAGTGGACGGGCACGTTCACCAGCGCGACGACGGTGGAGGGCACCCTCAGCTACTCCGTCGCCGGCAACGGGTCGTACTGCGTCACCGGTGACGTGCAGTGGTCGGGTTCGCCGGCCTGACCAGAGAGGAGGCCCGGGCCGAGGACCGGCCCGGGTCAGTGCGTGTGGTCGTGTTCGCCGTAGCGGTGGACGTGGCCGTGGTGGCCGTGCACGTCCTCCAGCAGGGTCCCGCCCTCGAGGTCCACCAGTCGGCTGCCGTACCCCTCGCGCAGCACCTCGGGGACCAGCACCTCCGCCGGCGTGCCGGCCGCCACGACGTGGCCGGCCAGCAGCACGACGTGGTCGGCGCGCTGCGCGTCGGCCAGGTCGTGGGTGGTCAGCAGGATCGTCCGACCAGCCGCCTTCTCGACGGTGATGGCCTGCAGGATGAGCTGCTGCGAGGGCAGGTCGAGCCCCGTCACGGGCTCGTCCAGCAGCAGCACCTCGGCATCCTGCGCCAGGCCCTGCGCGACCAGGACACGCTGGCGCTGCCCGCCGGAGAGGGTGCTCAGGTGGCGGTCGGCCAGGTGGTCGACCTCCATGCGCGTCATCGCACGGTCGACCGCGTCGCGGTCCTCGCGGGTCAACCAGCGGAGGCCCCGACGGTGGGCGTAGCGGGCCATCGTGACGACCTCGCGGACGGTCACGGGCAGCAGCCGGTTGGACTCGGTCTGCTGGGGCACGTACGCCAGCCGAGGGCCCAGGCGACGGGGCGACTGGTCCAGCACCGTCACCGTGCCCGCGGCTGGCTGCAGCAGGCCCGACACCGCACCGAGCAGCGTGGACTTGCCGGACCCGTTGGGGCCGATCAGCGCCGTGACCGCGCCGATCGGCAGGTCGAGGTGGACGTCGTCCAGCGCGATCGCGTTCCCGTAGGCCACGCGAACCCCGGACATGTGGATCGCCGTGCTCACCCGCCGGAGACTATCGGGGTCGTCACCTCGCTGGGGATGACCACGGCTCGTTGCTGCAGCATGCTGCCCAGCGCCACGACGGGAACGGGACGGTCGAACAGCCACCCCTGCGCATGGTCGCACCCGGCGTCCTGCGCGATGACCAGGTCGGCTTCGGTCTCCACCCCCTCCGCGACGACCACCGCACCGAGCGCGTGCCCCAGCATCGTCACCGACTCCATCACGGTGGTGCTGGCCGTCTCGGGGCTCTCGCGCGACATCCGCAGCAACGACATGTCGATCTTCAGGACGTCCAGCGGGAACCGCATCAGCTGCCCGATCGAGGACTCGCCCTTGCCGAAGTCGTCGGCTGCCAGACGGAACCCCTCCGCACGGAGCGCTTCGAGGGACCGAACCGCGTCGGCGTCCAGCAGGACCGACTCGGTGACCTCCAGCACCACGCGGCTGGTCGGCACATCCGCCTCCTGCACGTCGTCGGCGAACTGCGTGGCCACGTCCGGGTGGCGCAGCTGGGCGCCGGAGACGTTGACGCTCAGGCTCCATCCGTCGCCGTAGCGCACGTCGTTGAGGTGGTCGGCCAGCTCCCGGCAGGCGATCCGCAGCACCTGCCGGCCGAGGTCGTCGATCAGCCCGGTCTCCTCGGCGATGGGGATGAACTCCGCCGGGCTGATCGGCCCTCGCTGGGGGTGGTCCCAGCGCGCCAGCGCCTCGAGGGAGGCCAAGCGGCCGGTGAGCGTGGACACGATCGGCTGGTAGGCCACGCGGATCTGGTCGGTCCCGATCGCATCGCGCAGGTCGGCCTCCAGCTGGAGGCGGTCGTCGGCCTGCGTGCGCATGCTCGGCACGAAGCTGTGCGCACGGCCCCGGCCCGCGGCCTTGGCGGCGTAGGTGGCGGCGTCGGCACACGCGATGAGGTCGGCCTGTTCAAGTCCCGGCTCGGACACCGCGACCCCCACCGAACAGGTGGTGTAGAAGCGCCGGTCACCGACGACGAACGGCTCGGCGATGGTGTCCAGCAGCCGCCCTGCCTCCGCCTCGACGGCGTCGGCGTCCAGTCCCTCCAGCAGCAGCACGAACTCGTCGCCACCGAACCGGGCCACGACGCATCCGGGGAACGTCCGTCGCAGGCGGGTGGCCACGGCCTGCAGCAGGCGGTCGCCGGTCAGGTGACCCAACGAATCGTTGACCAGCTTGAACCGGTCGAGGTCGAGCATGACCACCGCGCAGGGTCCGCCCTGTGTCAGCGTGCGGGCCAGGTGCTGCTCGAAGGCCATCCGGTTGGCGAGCCCCGTCAACGGGTCGCCGAACGCCAGGCTCTGCAGGGTCTGCTCGGCCCGCTTGGCGGCGGAGATGTCCTGGACCTGCACCGAGCGGAGCAGCCCGCCCTCACCGTCGTCGAGGGTTGCGACCGACTGCAGCACGAACAGCGGGTCACCGTCGACGGTGCGGTACTCCGCCTCCTGCACCCGACCCCGGACGGTGTCGTCGGTGCTGCTGATCGCCTCCTCCACCAGCCCTGCGCTGTCGGCGCTCGCGAAGTCGGTCAGCCGGACCTCGACGAGCTGTGCGGGCGTCAGCCCCAGCAGGTCGCCCAGCGCGTCGTTGGCGCGCACGATCTCGCCGGTGGAGCGGACCAGGGCCATGCCGACCGGCGACTGCTCGAAGGCCACGCGGAACCGGTCGTCGCTGGCGCCGAGCCGTCCCGCCAGCTCCGAGGCCAGGACCGTGACCGCGTCGTGGTGCAGCTCGAAGGCGTCGCTCAGGCGACGGACCTCGAGGCTGGAGCGCCGCAGCGACGACAGGTCCTCGCCGAGTCGCGGGATCGGTTCGCCGTCGCGGATGGACTCCAGGACCCGTGGGATCTCCTCGGTTCCGGACTGCTCGACCACGCTGGACAACGTGGCCAGGTCCCGCATCATCCGGCGGGTCAGCAGCGCGCCGATCAGGGCGGCGAGCACCGAGACGACGACGGTCACGAGGATCGTCTGCCGTCGCGCCGCCTGCTGGCGCTCGAGGACCTGCTGGTTGTTGAGGGTGACCTGGATCGTCCCGAGGGTGATGCCGTCGTAGGCGATCGGCTGGTTGATCCGGATCGCCCCGTCGTCGGCTCGGCTGATGTTGTTCACGACGAAGTCGCCGAGGTCGCCATGACGGTCCAGGTGCACGACCGAGTTCTCGTCGATCGGGCCGGCGAGGGCGGCGGGGACGAGCCGGATGTCCTCGACCGCCGCCTCGTCCCGGAGGCGGTCGAGCAGCTCCCCGATGTCCAGGGTGCCCGTGTCCTCCAGCTGGGCGGCCATGTCGGCCGCGACCCCCTCCCCGATGGTCCGGGCCCCGGTCAGCACCAGCTCCTGATACGCCTCGTCCTGCTGGGTGATCCAGAACCAGGAGAGGACGCTTGCGACGAGGGCCACGACGAACGCCATCGCGAGCATGACCTGACGCTGCAGGCCCAGGGTTGGCCGGCGGGACTGCGCGTCGGGCGTTGCATGGGACATGTCCCCGGGAAGATCGGCACCGCGTGTCCCGAACTTGAAGCCTGAGTTGCGTTCAGCGATCGTGCGGCCAGAGCGCGGTGTCGGGGTGGAACTGCGACCAGGCGAACCAGAACGCCTGGTGGGTGGGCAGCTGCTGGCCGTCGAGCTCGGCAGTCAGGCCCCCGGCGTCCTGCTGGACACGGATGCCGTCCAGGACGACCTCCTCTCCCTCCTCCAGCGCCTCCAGCGCCCGGATGACGTCGAACGCCACCGCCGACCCGTCCTCGAGGACGACGCCCAGGACCTGGTCGTGCACGCCGAGGCGGTCGTCGACGACCCCGACCGGGAAGATGGGGCCGTTGTCGTCGCGGCCGCGCAGCGGGTCCAGCGGGTAGGTGCGTCCGATGCCGCCGTTGCCGTGCAGGATCAAGGTGTCGGGGTGCTCGTCCTTCCAGTCCCCCCAGGTGGAGGTGACGACCGGGGCCTGCTGCAGCTCGACGCCCATCTCGCGCAGCGGCCCGGTGACCGCCTGTCCGGTGAAGGTGTCGAACACCGACGCGGTGGTCAGGTCGTACATCACCTTGTTGGACCGTCGGAGCAGGCCCGACGTGCGCATCACGATCTGGTCGGTGCCGCCGCCCTCGACGTCGGTGAAGAAGACCTGCGCCGCGCCGCACAGGGTGCAGTAGGGGATGGCCACCCGCCGCCCGCCGATGGTCGCGTTGACCATCTCGTGGACCTCCATGATGTTGCGGGGCAACGCCACGACGTCCTCGCCGATGATCACGCCGAACACGATCCGGTCGTCGGGGTAGTAGGCCCCCTCCTCGGCCGGGACGAACGGCGGGTCGTCCAGGCCGGGGATGCACCCGCCGGCGCACGGCTGGGTGTCGCCGAGCGGGCGGTCGTCGATGAAGACCCCTCCCCAGGACACCTGGCGCCAGTCGATCGTTGCGTCGGGGTCGTCGAAGAACGGCGCCCAGCCGGGTTCGATGGAGGTGAACAGCGCGGCCTTGTGGTCGACGTACCCGTCGTAGGCCGGCAGGTCCCACGCGATCAGGTGGTCCGTCAGCGGTCCCCACGGGAAGTCCCGGTCGCCGAGGTCGATCCCGGCTAGCGCCTCGGCGGTGTCGCGCAGCACCGCCTGCTCGTCGCGGGACTGCACGAAGCGCATCAGGTCCGACACCGGCCACAGCGCGCGCGGGTCGCCGCTGTCGGCCAGAGAAGCGACGGCCTCGAGGTCGAGGATCAGCGGCGTGTCGAAGACCGTGTCGAGCGCCTGTCGCGTGGCCGGGGGCAGCGGCCCGTCGGGCACGTCCGGTGAGGCAGGGAAGGGCACGCCGTCGCTGTCGACGCCCACGGACCCGGGGGGTGGCGTGCGGGCGGCGTCGGACTCCGCGGTCGTCGCGTCCTCCGCCGGGCTGCACGCGGCCGCCACGAGGGCGAGGACCAGGATCGGGAGGAGGATGCGCAGCACGCTGCCCAGCATCCCCCTCCAGCACCGCGACGGGGCTCGTGTCTTCATTACGGTCCCTCGGGTCGTGATGACGGACCGTGCCCGGACGTGCGCGCGCTGCCACACGTGGCATGCTGCCGGGTCGTGGCTGACCCTCTCACCGAACACCTCCGCCGTTGGCTGGGGGAGTGGCCCGCGGACGATCCCGGCCTGCGCATCATCGGCACCGACCGCCGGACCGAGCCCGACTGGGACGGTCGGGTGTCCCCCCTGCGCGGCCTCTCGGATGGAGTGCGCACGGTCGTGGGGGTGCCGCCGGGTACCGAGGACGAGGTCCGACGTGTCCTCGATCCCGCGCTGTTCGACCATCGAGTTCCCCGGCAGGACCTCGGCCGCCGACTCGGGGAGATCCTCGACCGGCCCGGCGCGGCGTTCGGCCACGCGATCTTCCGCTGGTCGACCGCCCCCGCCCCGCTGGAGCCGCTCGGCACCTGGGTCGACGCCCGGGATCCCCGGCTGCCGGAGTGGCTGCACCCCTTCAACGGTGGTGTGCTGGCGACCTTCGACGCGCGCGGGGCCTACCTCGCCGGGGTGGGCCGCAAGGTGCACGACGACTTCGGCCACGAGATCGCCGTCGGCACGACGCCCGCGGCACGGGGTCGCGGGTTGGCCCGACGGCTGGTCGTGACCGCGGCCCGCAGGATCCTCGCCGAGGGTGCCGTTCCCACGTACCTGCACGACCCCACCAACACCGCCAGCGCCAGGGTGGCGGTCTCCGCCGGCTTCCCCGACCGCGGTTGGCGCCTGCACGGCCTCTGGGGTGGCCAGCCCGGCTGACGCCTGCCGCCGGCCCGCTGGCCCACCCCTCCACCGAATTGTTCACCTTCGCCGGCTGGACGTTGGAGGTGCACGAGGCCGGCGGTCGGTTGTGCACCTCGGCCGCGTCAGACGCTGAAGTGCACGAGACGGTCAGCCGCGGGACGGCCGCGGGAGTGCACGAGACGGTCAAGGAGCGGGGACGGCCTAGGTGGGCAGGTCGGTCAGCGGCGTGGCAGGCGCTGGGCCCACCAACCGGACGCGACCGGATCGGCCTCAAGGTCGAAGGCCGACCACATCGACTCCCCGCAGCGTCGGAGCAGCTGAGTCCGGTCGGCCACGGCGGACGCCCCGTGCGCGGCCCGGAACGCATCGGCCGCGTCGTCCCAGGCAGGCCCGTCGGCGGGCAGCGGCAGGGCGAGGACCTGGGCGGCGCTCAGCTTCAGCGCCGTCCTCGTCCGTGCGGCACCGGCATGGCGACGGGCGGCGAGCGCCGTCAGCAGCGGGCTGGTCAACGCCGCCCCGACGTGCCACGGCCGGTCGGTCCGCACGGTGATGGCCGGGGTGGTTGGCAGCATGTCCCCCTCGGTGTCCACCAGCGCCTCCAGCACCTTCGTCTGGGTGGCGACCAGCAGCTTGGTGCCCAGCCGAGCGGCCAGGAACGCCGGGGGCAGCCCGACGGCGACCGGCCGGTCCCAGCGCTGCTTGGCGAACCGGACCGCGGCGGCCCCCCAACGATGGTGGGCGGGGTCGATCAGGCCGACGGGGGTGAGGCGGGGGTCGTCGTGACCGGGCCGGGCCTCCCGGACGTGCTCGGCGACCAGGTAGTAGGCCTCCCGGAAGTCGGCGGTCGCCGTCGCCACGTCCCCGACGGTCCGCGTCGCCCCGACCACGGGGTCGACCACCGCCGGGACGTCGTCGGCCAGCAACGACGCCCACGACGCCGTGCCCGACCCCGGCGATCCCGGCGGTCCCGTCCATCCCGGTCCCTGCCGTCGCAGCTGGAGGGCACACGTCGGCACGCCGGGGAACGCGCCCTCGGTGTCGCGCCAGACCACGTCGACGGCGCAGTGCGTCGACACCTCCTCGCGCACCCGCCCCGCCGACTCGGTGGCCAGCAGCGCCTCGGGCACGACCAGCACCGCGACGCCGTCGGGCGCGAGCAGCCGGCTGACCGCCAGCACGAACAGGCCGGCCTCGTCGACGTAGCCCTCGGCCGCCTCGCCGTACCAGCCACGCAGCCGCGCACGACGGTCCTCGCCACGGGTGGTCGCCGCCCGCAGCTGCGACAGGAACGGCGGGTTGCCGACGACCAGGTCGACCTCCTCGGGACAGGAGGAGGGGTCCAGCCCGTCGCCGTGCACGAGCGCCACGTCGGTGGCGCCGGCCCGCGCGAGGGCCTCGCGGGTCACGGCGACGGCTCCGGCGTCGATGTCGATGCCGACGAGCCGCGCATCGGGAAGCCGTTCGTGGGCGGCGAGGAGGAACGCCCCGCCACCGACCGACGGGTCCAGCACGACCCGGGGCGGACGGCTGCCCGCCCATGCCGCGAGGGCCCGGTCGACCAGCAGGCGGGCCACGGGTGCGGGTGTGAACCACGCCCCCCGGCGGGTCCGGTCGTCGGGGTCCTGCGCCTGCTCGAAGGCGACTCCGAGCGCGAACGGGTCGGCCACTGGCAGGTCACCTCCGTCGGGGCGGGTCGTCGCTGATGTCACACGTCCTCCGTATTGTGAACACATGACCACCTCGCCCCTCGACAGCCCAGACGACATGCCCGTCGCCGGCCGGGTGATCGGCACCGAGGCCGCAACCCCGCTGGAGTTCCAGGTCCACGTCGCCGCCGACCAGTTCCTGCAGCTCGACGACATCGTGTCGGTGACCCGTCCCGTCCCCGGTCAGGGGGCGATCGACATCTACGGCGTCGTCACACAGGTCCGCGGGTTCCACGAGGGGGTCGAGTACCACTCCGACGTCGAGAAGGTCTCCGCGGGCGTGATGTACGGCCGCACGTCGGAGGTCGCCACCGTGCTGACCACCCGACTCGAGCCGGAGGTGTTCCTGCCACCCGTCCCCGGCAACGAGGTCCGCAAGGTCGCGGGGATCAAGCGCGACCGGGCCATGTTCCTCGACAAGATCGAGCCGGGCAGGCGCCTCGCCGCCGGCCTGCACCGGGCCGGCGGGCCCGTGTACGTCGACGCGGACTTCCTCGACGGCACCAGCGGCGCCCACGTCAACATCTCCGGTGTCTCCGGCGTGGCCACCAAGACCAGCTACGCGACGTTCCTGCTGCACGCGCTGTTCCACCGGGGGTCGACGGTCCTCGGCAAGAGCGCCAAGCACGCGCGGGCGCTGATCTTCAACGTCAAGGGCCAGGACCTGCTGTACCTCGACCAGCCCAACGCCCGGCTGACCGTCGAGCAGCGGGCCCGCTGGGCCGAGGTCGGCCTGCCGGCCGAACCGTTCGGGTCCGTCGCGTTCTGGTCGCCGCCCGTCAAGGGGGCGGTCTCGCCGATGCCCTCCAGCGCCCGCAAGGACAAGGTGCGCGGGTACTGGTGGTCGCTGGCGGACTTCTGTGCCGAGGGCATGCTCAGCCTCCTGTTCGCCGACACCGACGACGAACGGCAGCAGTACACCGCGGTCGCCCGCAACGTCGCGATCGCGCTCGAACGGCACGCCACGCCGCTGCAGCAGGGCGGAGTGCAGATCGGGGTCGAGCAGGCCACCACCTTCGCCGACCTCGTCCGGATCATCCGTGACTACTGCGAGGACGAGGACCCGCAGTGGGTCGGCCGCTTCGCCACGTCCGGGTCGATCGGGGCGTTCATGCGCCGTCTGGACTCCGCGGCGGACCACGTCGCCCATCTGATCCGCGGCGACCAGGAGGGATGGCGGTCCCATCGCGTCAAGGTCATGGACTCCGACGAGCAGGTCAACGTCGTCGACCTCACCCCGCTGTCGGGCCGGGCCCAGCGCTTCGTGGTCGGTGCGCTGCTGCAGCAGGAGTTCCAGGCCAAGGAAGCCCGTGGCACCCGCGACCCGCTGCTGTTCGTCGTGCTCGACGAGCTGAACAAGTACGCCCCGCGGCAGGGCAACAGCCCCATCAAGTCGACGCTGACCGAGATCGCCGAGCGCGGCCGGTCGCTCGGCATGATCCTGATCGGCGCCCAGCAGACCGCGTCGGCGGTCGACGAAGCGATCGTGTCCAACGCCGCCATCAAGGTGGTCGGCCGCCTCGACCCGGCGGAGGGCACCAAGAACGAGTACCGCTGGATGCCCGAGAGCCAGCGCGACCGGGCGATGCTGATCAACCCGGGCACGATGATCCTCAAGCAGCCCCGCGTACCGGCGCCGCTGGTCGTCAACTTCCCGATGCCGGCCTGGGCGACCCGCGCCGAGGAGGTCGCCTACGACGTCACCCTCGACGGCGACGAGGACCCCTTCGACAGCGACATCTTCACCCGCGGCTGACCCGGACCGAAGCCGCCGACGAGCGACGCCCGGACACTGTCCGGGCGTCGAGGTGTCGGTCCAACGGGGTGTTCGGTCCGACGGGCGGCTCCCGTCGAGGCCGTGGGACCGCCCGGCGGGGGTGCCGGGCGGCCGGTGGGTCACGACAGGACGGACCCGGTCAGCGACACGCCGCCGCCGTTGCCGTTCAGGTCACGGACGTCGATCCGGTAGGTGCCGGTCTGGAGCACCTGCAGCACGTTCCTCGAGTCGAGGAAGAATCCGCTGTCGTCGTCATTGCTGACGAGGTTGCCGTTGGGGTCGAAGATGTCGACGATGGTGTCGACGGCGTCCTGGTCGTCCGCGGTCGTGTCCAGCACGAAGAGCTCGCCGGCCCGCAGCTCGACGGTGCGGCTGGTCGGCGTGACGCCCGTCAGGGTGACGGAGTCGATGATGACGTTGAACGCACCGGGTCGGTGTTCGACCAACATCTCGGTGAGCGCCGAGCCGGTGTTCGGGGTCAGGTTGCCGAACTCCACCATGTGCAGTCCGTCGGTGTTGAGGATCAGCTGGAGCAACGAGTTGGGGAACCCGCCGCCGTCGTCATCGAAGCCGACAGAGTTGTTGGCCGGGTCGAGGAGCTCGATCGTGGGGTCGGTCGTCCCGTTCTGGTCGAACGAGACGAACGTGACGCGCTCGCTGGGGAGCAGGTCGACGGCGTCGCCGATCGGGCCGTTCGCGTTCGGGGGGAGGGTCAGCACGCGCGAGGAGAACGCGGCCAGAAGCGTCGGGTAGACGTGCACCACGACCTGGACACAACCGCCGGCCTGGGTGAGGTCGCTGACCGACACCACGTGGGTTCCGTCATCGAAGATGGGTGTGGAGACGAGGGACTCGAGCTCGAACCCGCTGTCGTCATCAGTGGCCAGCAGCGCCGCGTTCGGGTCGAGGATGTCCACGACCGGGTCGACAGTGGACAGGTTGAGCACGTTGACCCGCAGCCGTTCGCCACGTGTGACCGGGAACGACAGGTCCTGGGTCGCGTTGGGCGCGATGGTCCGGACCTCGTTGGCGAGCTCGATCGCGCCGGGGCCGGGCGCCGACTCGACGAGGAGGGACACGTCGTTGGACTGACCGTTGAGGTCGGTCGTCTCGATCAGGTATCCGCCGGTCCGACGGACCTGCAGGCTGATCTGGGCCGTCACGTCGCCGGGGGCGACGTCGTCGTTGGTCGCGATGTTGTTGCCGGCCGGGTCCTCCAGCAGCAGGAACGGGTCCTGGCCGTTGTTCGTGCTGGCCGTGATGGTCACCACGTCACCGGCGTGCAGCTGGACGATCCGGTTGATGGCGTTGAAGCCTGCGGGGACGGTGAAGTCCTCGGCGTGGATCACGGTGGGCACCGGCGTGAACGCGGTGCACGTGGGCGGCGGGGGCGGAGGCGTCCCGGCGCAGTTCGCCTGGGTTCGTGCGGCGTCGCTGGTCGTCGAGGGGATGGCCGCGGTCGGACCGACGCTGATGATCTCGCCGGGTGCGGTGTCGCAGAGGTAGCTGCCGACGGGCGTGCCGACGCCGGTGGTGTTGACGTAGACAACCGGGAGGTTCTCCCGTGCACCGACCGCGCCGGCGGTCAGGGAGTAGGTCCAGCCGTCGTCGTTGAACCCGTTGACCAGGCCGACCGTGGTCGGCGTCGGGTTGGTGAACTCGCGGGCGATCACCGCAGAGGTGTCGTCTCGCGTCGCGCCCGCCAGCCGGCTCACGGTCGCACCCAGCGCGTTCAGTCGGTTCTCGACGTCCTGCGACAGGGCGGCGGTCCCGCCGAGCAGCACCACGTTGGTGATCTGGAAGTCACGGATGAACTGCTCGATCGCGGGATGGAGGGTCGCGACCGGGTTGACGAGGATCGGCACGCCGCGGCGCGCGGCGAGGCCACCGGCGGCCGCGGAGTCCGCGGGGTTGTTGTCGCGGGCCAGGAAGATGGTGCGGGGGCTGGTCAACGTCGGCGTGAACAGCCTGGCGATCTCGACGGACGTCTCGACGCGTCCGGCGCCGGCCAAGCGGGTCGTGCAGTACCCGAGCGCGCGGATGGAGTTCTCCACCTGCTGCGACAGGGCGGCGACGCCGCCGAGGAGGATGACCTGGCCACGGTCGCCCGCGCCGGCGCAGGGACGTGGGGCAGGGAGGACGCGGGTGATCTCCGCTTGGATGCGGCTGTCCAGCATCGTCGTCGGGTTCAGCAGCAGCGGGCCCATGCCGAGCACGCCGGCCAGCGACGAGCCGCCGAGGTTGTCGGCGAAGACGTCGGAGCGACCGACGATGATGCTGCTCACACGCGTGTCGTTGGCGGTGAAGAACTCAGTGGAGATGTCGATGGACGCCTGCACCGGGTCGGTGGTGTTGGCGAGGCGTCGATCGGGTGGTGTCTGGGCGCTCGTCAGCGCCGGGACGACGACCAGCAACGCAGCCGTCATCGCGAGCATGGCGAGCACGCTCAGCGCTCGCGGCCTTCGGGTTTCGTTGACCATGCCTTGACCCTCCGTCAGTCCGCCCACCGTGTCCGCCAGGGCTGCCGGGTTCACCGGCGCGGTGTGAACGCCATTCGGACCGTACAGCCCGTGAAGCTTTCATGAACGTGATTCATCGAATTGGTCGACCCCGTGTCGACCTGCCGACGCCCGACCATCGGTCGCCGGACGGTCAGCGGCGATGTCGCACCCACGCCCTACCGTGTTGGCATGAAGATCCTCCACACGGCCGACTGGCACGTGGGTCGCACCATCAGGGGGCGGTCCCGCGCCGACGAACATCGTGCGGTCCTCGCCGAGATCGTGGACGTCGCCACACGACGCGAGGTCGACCTGGTCATCGTCGCCGGGGACCAGTTCGACGTGCAGGCCCCGTCGCCCGAGGCCGAGCAGATCGTGTGGAAGGCCATGCAGGACCTGGCCGCCGTCGCCCCGGTCGTGGCCATCGCGGGCAACCACGACAACCCCCGCCGGCTCGAAGCGGTCCGCCAGCTCCTGGCAGCCAACGCCATCCACGCCGTCGGGTCGATGCGCCGCCCCGACGACGGGGGGGTCGTCCGTGTCGAGGCGGCAGACGGCACGCCCGTCAACGTCGCCATGCTGCCGTTCCTGCACCACCGTGCCGCCGTGCGCGCGGCCGACCTGCTCGACGGCGACAAGGCCGACGGCGAGTACGGCGCCCAGTACGCCGGGCTGTACACCCGCTTCACCGAGGGGTTGTGCCGCGACATGGACCCGACCGAGCTGAACGTCCTCGTCGGCCACGTCACCGCGTTCGGTGGCCTCAGGGGCGGGGGCGAGCGCGAGGCCCACACCATCGAGCGCTACTGCGTCGACCCCCGGGCGTTCCCGCAGGTGCTGGACTACGTCGCCCTCGGGCACCTGCACGTGGCCCAGCAGGTCGGGTCGGCGCCTCCCGTTCGGTACGCCGGTGCGCCGCTGATGATGGACTTCGGCGAGTCCGACAAGCCCTGCTCGGCCACCATCGCCGAGCTCGATTCCGGCAAGCCGGTCCGGGTCGAGGAGGTGCCGCTGGTCGCTGGCCGGCCGCTGCGCACGTTCAGGGGGACGCTGGAGGAGGTCATGGCGATCGACGTCCCGGACGACGACCCGTGGCTTCGCGTCCTGCTGACCGGTGCCGTCCCGGCCGGCGTGGCCGACACCGTGCGCGACCGGCTCGGTGAACACGTGGTCGACGTCCGGCTCGACACACGTGCCGATGACCTCCGGGTCGATGCCACCGAACGCATCGGCCGCCCGCCGCAGGAGCTGTTCGCCGCGTTCCTCGAGGAACGGCAGGTCGAGGACGAGCGGATCCCGGCGTTGTTCGCCGAGCTGCTCGAGGACGAGCTCGGACTCGAGGAGGGCAGCCATGCCGCCGCCTGACCCGACTTGGCCGTCCACGACCGCACGCGAGGGGGGTCCCCGTGCAGCCGCGTGAGCTGATCATCGAGGGCCTGACCGCCTTCCGGGAACGGGTGGTCCTCGGATTCGACGACGTGTCGTTGTTCGCGCTCGTCGGCCCCACCGGTGCCGGCAAGTCGTCGGTCATCGACGCCATGACCCTGGCGCTGTACGGACGGATCCCGCGGCTGCACGCCAACGAGATCGCACCCGCCATCTCCACCAACGCCAACGAGTGCACCGTCGGGCTGACCTTCACCGTCCGGGGACGGCCCTACCGTGCCGTCCGCACCGTGCGTCGCACCAAGACCGGCGCCAGCACCCTCGAAGCGGCGCTCGAGCAGCTCAACGACGACGGGGCAGTCGTCGCCGTCCTGGCCGGCACCGCCGACGACGTCACCGTCGAGGTCGAACGGCTCGTCGGGCTGACCTTCAACGAGTTCACCCGGGCCGTCGTCCTGCCGCAGGGCGAGTTCGCCCGCGTCCTGCGGGCCCAGCCGGCCGAACGGCAGGCCCTGCTGTCCCGGCTGCTCGGCGTCGGCATCTACGACCGCGTCAAGCAACGTGCCGGCTCCCACGCCCGCAGCGCCCAGGAACGCGCCGAGCAGACCAGCCACCAGCTGGCCCAGCTCGGCCGGGTCGACGCCGAACGCGTTGCCGCCCTCGCCGCCCAGGTGCAGTCGCTGGACACGCTCGTCGCCGACCTCGCCGCGGACACCGAGACGCTGCAGGACATCCGTGACCGGTTCCGCGACGCCGCCGAGGTCGCCAGGCGGGCCACCGACCGGGTCGCGCGGCTGGCCGCGATCGGCGAACCGCCCGAGGCCGTCCGCGAACACGGCGAACGGCTGTCCATCGCCGACCTCGCCGTGGAGAAGGCCACCGCAGCGGTCGCCGCCGCCGAAGCGGACCTCGCGAAGGCCGAGTCGGACCTGCCGTCGGCGTCGGAGACCGAGCAGCTGTCCACCGTCGTGGCGTTGCACCAGCGCACCCCCGAGCGCACCGCCGCGGTCGAGACGGCCACGACCACGCTGGCCGACTCCCGGGCCGAGCTTGCGCGTGTCGAGACCGCGCTGGGCCGTGCCCGGAGCGAGGTCGAGGCGGCCGCGGCCGCCCAGCGGGCCGCGCACCGGGACCATGCGGCGGTCCAGGCCGTCGACGGGTTGGCTCCCGGCGACGACTGCCCCGTCTGCGCGGCGACGCTGGCCGAGGACGCCCCGGCGTTCGCTGGGGGCGCGGCCGCCGGGCAGGACGTCCTGCAGGCCGCCGCGACCCGGATGACCGAGGCCAACCGAGCGGTCGGCACGCTGGAGGGGCAACACGCCCGGGCGACCAAGGACATCGCCGCGGCCGAGACGGCCCTGAAGGCGGCGGAGGACCGGCTCGCCGCCCACCGCGCCCAGCTGGACGGCAAGCCGTCGGAGGCGGAGGCCCGCGAGCGGATCGAGACGGCGCGGAAGGTCGAGCAGCAGCTCGCCGGACTGCGTCGCACCGTGGCGGAGGCTCGCAGCGACCTCGAGCGGGCGACGAGGGATCGGACCAAGCTGACCGACCAGGGCAAGGGGCTGTCCGGCACACTCGACCGGCTGCGGCTGTCCGTCGCCGAGCTCGACCCACCGGCGCTGGACGGCGACGTCGTGGTCGACTGGACGGCCCTGCACGAATGGGCCGTCGCCGAGCTGCCGGCCCGCAGGGAGGAGGCGACCGAGGCCGAGCAGGCCGTGGAGTCCGCCAAGGTCGAGGGATCGGCCCTTCGTGCCCGCATGGAGCAGGCCTGCCGTGACGCCGGTATCCCCGAGGGCACCGGGGACCCGCGTGACCGGGCGGTCCAGCGGCGGGCCGACCTGGCCGCCGAACGCGACCGGCTGACCACGATGCTGGAGCTCGCCGACAACCTGCGCGCCGACGAGGCCGACGCCCGTGAACAGGCTGCGGTCGGTGGTGAGCTCGCCCGTCTGCTGCGGACCGACCAGTTCCAGCGCTGGCTGCTCGACGAGGCAACCCGGGCGCTCGTCGCTGGTGCGTCGACGCAGCTGCGTGCCCTCTCCAGCGGTCGCTACGAGCTGGTGCTCGACGGCAGGAACGGCTCGATCGCCGTCGCCGACCTGGCCAGCGCCGGTGCCCCGCGGAGCGTCCGTACCCTCTCCGGCGGCGAGACGTTCCTCGCCTCCCTTGCGCTCGCCCTGTCCCTCGCCGAGCAGATCGCCGTGTCCGCCAGCGGACAGGTGGCGCTGGAGTCGTTGTTCATCGACGAGGGGTTCGGCGCGCTGGACCCCGAGACGCTTGACATCGCGGCGGGTGCCATCGAGCAGCTCGGCGCTGGCGACCGGACGGTGGGTGTCGTCACGCACGTCGCAGAGATGGCCGAGCGCCTGCCGACCCGGTTCGTGGTCCACCGGACCGCCAGCGGCAGCCGCATCGAACGGGTGGACCTCTGACATGCGCTTCAGGCTGGACAGCTGGCAGTCGGACTACGCCTTCCCCTACGAACCCGAGCCGATGGACGTCGATGCGGTCGATGCGGTCGACGTCGAGGTCGAGGCGCCTGCCCACGACTGGGCGCCGATCACCCCGCACGCCGACACGCCGCCGTTCGAGACGGTCCGGTTCATCGACGGGGTGCAGGCCAGCGACGCCGTCATCTGGATCAACGACCCCGACCGCGACCGGCCGCTCCCGGGGCTCGTCGCGTCGTGGGCCGCGGGGGTTGTCAGCTGCAGCGCCGACGGCGCCGTGCTCGACCGGGTCGTCCTCGAACGTGGGGTGTTCTCCGACGCCCGCAGCCTTGGTCCGATCATCGCCGGCAACCTGACCTGGCGGCCACAGGCGCCGGAGACGCCGGTGGAGGAGGGGGACGCCGCCGACGTCATCCGCGACCCCGACCCGATGGCGCTCCGCGAACGGCTGGGCCTCGCGCGCCGACGCCTCGAGGATCGCATCGGAGTCCTCCCCGCACCCGACGGGAGGGACGTGCTGACCGTCTACGACGGGCTCCTGCACGCCCGCTCCCGACCCCTTGCCGCTGTCGGCCTGGCCAAGCGCGCCCATCGGGTCTACCTGCCCGAGTCGTTGCAGGGCATCCAGCGGCAGCTGCGACGTGGTGAACGCACACCCCTGTTCACCACCGACGCCCAGCGCCGACGGTTGTCCTTCTACCTGGCCCTGTCCGACCCCTTGCCCCCGGCCGTCGCCGACCCGGGGTCCTGCGTCGCCCGCATCGAGCTGTCGGTCGGGCCGGACACCACCATGGGCGCCACGAGCGCGTTCGCCGACCGGGTGGCCGCGACCCTGCCGCCCTTCGCCTCCGAACCCCACGTCGACCCCCGCGCTCCCCAGAACCTGATGCCGATCCGCAGCCTCGAACGCGAGCTGCGGCGCCTGCTCGGGCGCCCCGCCGTGGTCCGTCCGTTGCTCGCGTCCCGGGCGGCGGAGAGCAACCCGTCGTGACCGGTCCTGCCCCAGCCGCCGAACCCGGCGGCGCGCCCAGCCATGCACCGTCCCGGCCCGTCCTGCACCGGGCCGTCGACCGGCCCACGGTGGCCGCTCCGGCGCTGCTCGGCCGGGGGGCCATCGTCCGGCCCGGCCAGAGCCCGCCCGCATGGGTCGGTGACGCCCCACGCGTCGTCGTCGACGACCGTGTGGTGGCCGATCCGGGAGCCACGGTCGACCGGCTGCACCGCCTCTGGGTCACCCGGCAGCCCTACGTCGTCGAGCTGGCGGTCGACCCCCGGGCGCTGCAGGCACCGACGAGGTCCACCGAGCCGGTCCACCGTCACGACCCCCGCTTCCTCTTCGCCCTCGATCGGCTGGCCTACCTGGTGTGGGCCAACACCGTCGACTGTCGCGGCGACGAGCCGACCTGGTGGCACACCGTCAAGGCCACCCGCGCCCTGCCCTCGTTGACGGCGGGGGGCCAGGCCGACGTGACGCTGCCCGACGGCAGGCCGGCATGGATCGACGGCGGGCCCCGCGAACCGCTCGACCTCGACGCCGTCGTGCTGCACCGCGACGACACCGAAGCCGGACGCATGGCCCTGCCGACCAACCGCCCCCTGGACCCGACTCGAGGCCTCGCCCCCGACCAGGCTGCGGCCGTCACCGCCCCCGGCGGGGCGGTCCGGGTCGCCGCGCCGGCCGGGTCGGGGAAGACCCGGGTGCTGAGCGCCCGCATCCAGGAGGTGCTGGGTGTCCGCGGCGTCCCCGCCGAGTCGGTGCTGGTCTTGGCCTACAACACCAAGGCGGCCGCCGAGCTGCGCGAACGCTGCCCCGTCCCGGGTGCGCGCGTGGCCACGGTCCACGCACATGCCCTCGGGCTGCTGCGCCGCCACCTCGGCGACGTCGAGGTGCTCGGGGACCGCGACGTCCGCCGCATCCTCTCCGGCCTCGTCGAGGTCCCGCGCCGCGCCAACGTCGACCCGATGCAGGCATGGATCGATGCGCTCGAGCGGGTCCGCATCGCCATGGTCGACCCGGAGGAGGTCGAGGAGGACCACGACGAGGTCGAGGGGCTGGCCGAGGTGTTCCTCGCCTACCGGGCGCAGCTCGCCCGCCGCAACGCCGTGGACTTCCCCGAGATGGTGCACCGGGCGATCGAGCTGCTGCTGACCGACCCGGCGGTTCGCGCCGCCGAGCAGGCCCGCGTCGGCCAGGTGCTGGTCGACGAGTTCCAGGACCTCACCCCGGCCTACCTGCTGTACATCCGCCTGCTCGCCAGCCCCCAGCTGCAGTGCTTCGGGGTGGGCGACGACGACCAGGTCATCTACGGCCACGCCGGAGCCACGCCCTCCTACCTGCTGCACTTCGACACGCTGTTCCCTGGCGCGACGGACCACCCGCTGACCGTCAACTACCGCTGCCCCGCCCCCGTCGTCGAGGGGGCCGTGCAGCTGCTGGGCAACAACAGGGTTCGCCTCGACAAGGAGATCCGACCCCGGGAGGGCGCCGCCGACACCCCGGTGACCGTGCACCGGCTGGACCGGCACGCCGAGGCGCGGACCGTCGGCGAGACCGTCCAGGGGTGGCTCGACGACGACGTCGACCCCACCGACATCGCCGTCCTCGCGAGGGTCCGCGTGGCGCTGCTCGGGACCCAGGCCGAGCTGTCGACGCGCGGGATCGCCTGCCGGAGCCCGATCGGGGAATGGTTGCTCGCCCGCACCGGCGTGCGCGCAGCGCTGGCCTACCTGCGGCTGGCCTGCGACGACCACCTGTCCGGCGAGGACCTCGCGGAGGTCCTCCACCGGCCGCTCAGGCCGATCCCGGGTTCGCTGAAGGATCCGCTGCGACGCCGGACATGGACCGTGGAGTCCCTCGGCCGGTTCGTCGACGGGCTCGACGGTGGTGGACCACGACGGGCGCTGCAGGACTTCGTCCGTGACATCGAGGTGCTGCGCCGTCGGGCGCTGCGCCAGCCCACCGCCGAGGTCCTGCGCTACATCACCGATGTCGTCGGCCTCGGCGACGTCGCCGAGTCGTTGGACCACCATGCCGTGGCCGGGGGTGGTGCGGCCGGGGCGTCCCACATCGATGACCTGCAGGCCCTGATCCAGGTGGCCGACCACTGCACCGAGGCGGCCCGCTTCCCGGAGTTCCTGCGCGAGGTCGTGGCCCAGCCCGACCCCGACGGACCGGCCATCACCCTGTCGACCATCCACAGCGTCAAGGGCCTCGAGTGGCCGAAGGTCATCGTGGTCGGTGCGGCCGAGGGCATCTCCCCCCACCGGCTGGCAACCGGTGCCGCCGAGCTGGAGGAGGAACGGCGGGTCTTCCACGTCGCCATCACCCGGGCCAGCCAGCAGCTCGTCGTGGTCGCACCCACGACCGGGACCTCGCGCTTCGTCGCCGAGATGGAGGGCAAGCCGGCGTTGGTCGGACGATCCGCCGCGCCGCGACCGTCCGCGGGGGCGGTGACCACCCGGAAGGCCCGCACACCAGCCCGCACGCCGGGAAGGGCCACGACCTCCGCGCCCCGCTTCCGGGCCTCGGTCGGCCTGGAGGTGAAGGCACCCGGCGGGCTGGCCGGGACGATCGAATCGGTCACCGAGGAGGGCGCGCTGATCCGCACCGCCAGGGGGTCGCTGCTGCGGCTGAAGTACGGCAGCGAGGTCCGTGTGGACGGCACCCTCGGCACGCTCGCCAGCCCTTGATCCGGGCGACCCCTGACAGGGGACAGTGGGGGAGAACCCCAGCAGACCGGCCCCGGCCTCGGGCCTAGCGTGATCGATGTCGTCGCAGTCCTGCGGCGCACCCGCTCGATCAGCCGCCAGGAGAACCACCCGTGAGCACTGCCACCGCCCCCACCCGCCTGTACCGCTCCACCCGCGACAAGAGGATCGCCGGCGTCTGCGGCGGCATCGCCGAGTCGATGGGGTGGGACCCGACCACCGTCCGCCTGATCGCGGCGCTGTCGGTCCTCCTGCCCGGTCCGCAGTTCCTCGCCTACTTCATCGCCTGGATCGTGCTGCCCACCGACGAGGAGGCGTTCGCGGCCCAGCCCGTGCAGTACCCGTCGGCCGACCCCTCCTCGACCGGTTCCGGCACCGACTGGTCCGCGCCGACCGACCCCAGCGGCGCCTAGTCCGTCGCGGCGTCGACCGGCGTCGGGCGCGGGGCCCGGCCGTGGAAGGTCTTCATGGTGTCGTTGACCCCGAGCAGGCCGATGGCCGCGTCGAACGCCTTCACCGGCAGGATCCGCATCGGGGACAGCAGGCCGACGATCCGCGGCAGGTTCACGACCTGGCGGTTGCGCTCGACGGCGGTCACCACCGCCTTGGCCACCTCGGCCTCGGCCAGGATCGGCAACAGGAAGGGCACCCGGCTGCGCACCCCCTCGAACATGCCGGTGTCGATGAAGAAGGGGTTGACGACGGTGGTCCTCACCCCGGGCGCCACCTCGGCGAGCTCCATGCGCAGGGACTCGTCGAAGCCGACCGCTGCGTGCTTTGAGGACGCGTACTCGACCATTCGCGACACCCCGAGCAGGCCGCTCGCCGAGGCGATCGTCACGACGTGGCCGTCGTTGCGCGCCACCATGTCGCCGAGGAAGGCCTTGGTGACCCAGAACAACGAGAGCGTGTTGACGGCGAACGTCCGCTCGATCTCCTCCTCGCTGGTCTCGGTGAGGGGACGGTTGCCGGCCACGATGCCGGCGTTGTTCACCACGACGTCGACCGCGCCCACCGAGTCACGCACCTCCTCAGCGGTGCGCGCAACCATCTCCCGGTCCGACACGTCCACGCGGAAGGCGTGGTGGACACCGCCGGAGCTGGCCTCGAGGTCCTTGGTCACGGTCCGGGCGGCCTCGAGGTCGATGTCCCAGATGACGATCGTCGCGCCACGGGCCGCGAACACCTGCGCCATCTGACGACCGATCCCCGACCCTCCACCCGTGATCAGCACGGTGCGGTCCTGCAGCTTGCTCATGACGTTGCTCCTCGTCCTCGGCTGCGGTGGAGGATCGCACGACGACCCGCCCGCGACCCAACCGCAGAGGGACGTCCAGGAGCGGTGACTAGTCCGTTCAGGCCCCCCAAAGATGGTCGGAAGTGAGGATATGACTCTACGTGCGGCTCCAACACCATGGGGTGACACGCGGTCGGCGACGGTCGGCTGCGTGGTCCGCAGTCACTCAAGATCCCCTGAAGGTGTGCCCGTACATGACGCGTTCCCGCTTGTCTCTCCTCGCCGGTGTCCTCGGCGCTGCCCTGATCGCCGGGCCGGTGTCGGCCCAGCTCCCCATCATCCCCGACCTGCCCATCGTCGATCCGATCGTGGATCCCGTCCTCGACCCGCTGGACCCGGTCCTCGACCCGCTGGACCCGGTCCTGGATCCGATCGAGGACGTCGTCGACCCGCTCGTGCCCGGCCTGCCGGACCTGCCCACCGACCCGACCGACGTGATCGATGACCCGACCGGCATCCTGGACGACCTGACCGACATCCTCGACGGCCTCGGCCCGATCCTGGACCCGGCAGACCCGATCCTCGACACCGTCACCGGCATCATCGACCAGCTCGACGGGATCATCACCGACGTCCTTGCCGACGTGATCCTGCCGAACCTGCTGGCACTCCAGGGCGAGGACGCCGTCGACGCCTCCATCGCCTTCAGCCAGGCGACCTACGACAGCTCCGACACCGCGATCATCGCCCGTGACGACGTCTTCGCCGACGCGCTGACCACCGGCGCCCTGCAGGGGATCTTCGACGCTCCGCTGCTGCTCACCGGCTCCAGTGACCTCGACAGCCGCACCGCCCGCGAGCTCGTTCGCCTCGGTGTCGAGCGCCTCGTCATCCTCGGGGCCGACTCCGCCATCAACCCGCTCGTCGTCCAGAAGCTGCAGATCGCCGGCCTCGACGTGACCCGCGTCGGCGGCCCCAGCCGAGTCGAGACCGCAACCCTGGCCGCCGCGGAGACCGCGCCGAACGCCACCACGGCCGTCCTGACCCGCGCGTACTCCGCCGACGGTGACGACTCCCAGGCCTACGCCGACCTCCTCGCCGTCAGCCCGTGGGCCGCCGAGAACGACTGGCCCGTCCTCCTGACCCAGACCGACACCCTCACCCCGTCCGTGGCCAGCTACCTGACCGACTCCGCGATCACCGAGGTCGTCATCATCGGCGGCGAGACCGCGGTGTCGGGCGCCACGCAGCAGGCCGTCGAGGCGCTGGGCATCACCACCCGTCGTGTCTCGGGCTCCAACCGCTACGCCACCGCCGTGGCCGTCGCCAACGAGCGCGGCTTCGCCAACTCCGGTGACGCCGACCGGCTGATCCTCGCCGAGGGCACCTCCTCCCGCAACGACGTGTGGGCCCCCGGCTTCGCCAGCGCCGCCCACGGCGCCACCCACCGGGCCCCGGTCCTGCTGACCGCCGGTGACGTCCTGCCGGCCGAGACGATGTCGTTCATCACCGAGGGCCTGGAGGCCAACCTGACCGACGGCGGCCCGGCCACCGTGTGCGCCAGCTTCGTCAGCCCGATCGCCTGCGAGGCCGCCGGCCTGCTGCTCCTGGGTGACCTGCTGGACGCGGTCGACCTGCTGGACCTGGACCTGACCGACCTGCCGCTGGTCGGCGACCTCCTCGACGTCATCGAGCAGGTCACCGGCGTCGAGCTGCCGGACGTCGAGGGCCTGCTGGGCGACCCGCTCGGCGCGGTCGACGGCGTCACCGGCGGCGGTGCCGGCGGGCTCGACCCGGTCACCGATGTCGTCGGCGGCGTGCTCGGTGGCGGCAACTAACCACACGGAGTCCATCGCACAGGCGTAACGTCAGCACAGCCGCAGCCCGGTACCGCACCCCCCGTCGGTACCGGGCTGTGGTTCGTCCGGGGGACGTCGGGACGGGCGGGTTGGCCCCCGATCGTGCCGGTGACCACGCGGGGGTGGGTTGGGCCCCGATCGTGCCGGTGACCACCGGCTAGAGGCGGGTCAACCACTTCTCGCCGGCCTCGAGGCGTTGCTCGAGCTGCGCGGCGGTGGCCTCGGAGATGCGGGTGATGCCCGACATCCGGTTGAGCTCCAGGTTGACGGCCTTGTGGTCCATGTTGGCCCGCCGGACCAGCAGCCGGACCAGGTCGGCGTTGCGCTTGCGTAGGGTGGCCTTGGTGACGTGCATCACCTGGGTCGGCGTGCCGTCTGCCTCGAAGGTCGGGATGTGCCCGCCGACCGTGGGCGGGGGGAACAGCGTGAGGGGCACGCCCTCCTGGTCGGCCGCCGGGAACGGATCGGCGGTGAACCACTCGGGTTCCTCCGACGGGCCGTTGTCCGACGCGGTCGCGGCGACGGCCTGGAACAGCGAGATCTGCTCGCCCTCCTCCACCATCATCGCCTCGAGCGGGTCGGCGAGCGGATCGTCCTCCTGTTCCTCCTTGCGCTTCAGCAGGTGACGACGCGCCTCGGAAATGCCCATGCTGTGGGCGCGCAACCGGGGGTCGTCGGGCAGGAACATCATCGACCGGGCACCGCGGGTGTCGGGGGTGACGCGCACGAGGCGACCGACGGCCTGGCGGAAGAACAGCTCGGTGGCCGTCGTCGTGGCCCACACCCCCACACGCAGTCGGGGGATGTCCACACCTTCCGACACCATCCGCACGGCCACGATCCACGGGTCGGCGGACTGCGCGAACCTGGCGATCCGGTCCGACGCGTCGGGGTCGTCGGAGGTCGCCACGACGGCACGGATGCCGCACCGCTCGCGCAGCAGCCGGACGATGCCCGAGGCGTGTTCGGTGTCGATGGCGATGACCAGCCCGCCCGCGTCCGGGTGGGTCCGACGGACCTTCATCAGGGCGCTGTTGGCCCGCACCAGCACCGACGGCAGCCACTCGCCGTGCAACGACAGCGCCGTGCGCAGCCGCTGGGCGGTCAGGGTCCGGTCCAGCGCATCGCCGAAGGAGGCCTGGTGGTGCGAGCCGTCGGCCGACACCCACTCCATGTCCCCGTCGATCCGGGGGAAGTAGACGGGCCGGACGACGCCGTCGGCCAGGGCGTCGCCGTAGCCGTACTCGACGTCGGGCTGTGCCTCGTCGAAGTCGTAGCGGACGAACGGGATGGCCTGGGTGTCGGACCGGAACGGCGTGCCCGACAGGGCGATGCGTCGCCGGGTGAACTGGAAGGCCGTGGCGACGGAGTCCCCCCAGGCACGGTCGTCGCCGGCGTGGTGGACCTCGTCGAGCACGACCACCCCGTGGGCGACACGCTGGGCCAGGTCGACGGCCGCCGACGCCACCTGCTGGTAGGTCGTGACGATGCCGTGCATGTCGGGGCTGAACGGCTGCCCGGCGCTCCACGACGGGTCCAGGTGCAGGCCCAGACGTGCTGCCGCCTCCGCCCACTGGATCTTGAGGTGCGCGGTCGGTGCGACGACGACGGCCGGGCCGGGTTGACGGCTGAGCTCACGGATCATCGCCACGAGCGCGAACGTCGTCTTTCCCGCCCCTGGCGTGGCCACGGCGAGGAAATCGGGGTGCGGGTGGTCAGCGAGCGCGTCGAGGGCGCGTCGTTGCCAGGGGCGGAGCATCAGTGCAGGCACAGCGGATGGGCAAGGATGCCATCCCCGAGAGTCCTTCCCAACCGACCGCACCGGTCGGCTGTGGATGTTCGTCCAGGGGTCACCGGCCGTTGACCAGTCAGGAGGGACCATTGCCACGTCGTCGTGTACGTGCGTCACTCCATCATCGGCGGGGTATCAGTCCGTCGCAGTCCACCACGACCCGAAGGGGCCCCAGGATGAAGCCAGTCCTCCGCGCGCTCAGCATCCTCCTCGTCCTGTCCGTCACCGTGCTCGGCCCCGTGGGAGCGGCCAGCGCTCAGATCGGTGACGTCGTCGGCCAGATCCCCATCCCGGACCTGCCCCCGGAGCTGGAGGACCCGCTCACCGACATCATCGACCAGGTCGAGGACGGCGTGGTCGGGGCCATCGGCGACATCCCGCTGGACAACGCCGTGCAGCTGCTCGGCAACGACGGGGTCGAGGCCGCCATCAACCTGTCCAAGGCGACCTTCCCCGACGGCATGTCGCCCGTGGCGATGATCAGCCGGTCGACCATCTTCCCCGACTCGCTGTCCAGCGGTGGGGCCCAGGGCGTCCTCCAGGCGCCGTTGCTGGTCACCGCAGAGGACGAGCTGGACCCTCGCGTGGTCGAGGAGCTCCAGCGGCTCGGCGTCACCCAGGTCGTGGTCCTCGGCAACACCTCCGCCATATCCGATGACGTGGTGGCCCAGCTGGAGGGGCTCGACCTGCGGGTCGACCGCCTCGGTGGCCCCACCCGCATCGAGACCGCCGTCGAGGTGGCCGCCGGCCTGATGCCCGACGCGACCAGTGCCATCGTGGCCCGGGCCTACCCGGGAGATGGCGGGGACGACGCACAGGCCTACGTCGACAGCCTCTCCGTGGGGCCCTGGGCCGCGGAGGACCGCATCCCGATCCTCCTGACCCAGACCGAGGTCCTGACCCCGACGCTGCGGACCTACCTCGAGGGTGCCGACATCACCACGGTGACCGTCATCGGTGGTGAGGAGGCCATCTCGCCCGCCGTCGTCACACAGCTCGAGGGCCTCGGGATCACCGTCGAGCGGGTGGCCGGCGTCAACCGGTTCGCCACCGCCGTCGCGGTCGCCGCCGCACGCGGCTACCTGTCGGTCTCCGACTTCGACCGCCTGCTGCTCGCGGAGGTCGACGGCCGCGACGACGTCTGGGTGCCCGGCTTCGCCGCCGCGGCCAACGGCGGGCTCTACAACGGCCCGATCCTGCTCACCGACGGCTTGATCCTCCCGACGGAGACCATCGCCTACCTCGTGCAGGGGCTGCCCGACACGCTGGCCGACCTCGGCGGTGCCCCGGTCATCTGCACCTCCTTCGTCAACCTGCTCGCCTGCGAGGCCGCGGCCCTGCTGCTGCTCGGTGCGCTGACCGAGGTGCAGGACCTGCTCGGCATGACGCCGCTGCCGGTCGGCGACATCATCGACATCATCACCGGTGGCGACGGCGAGGAGGACCCGCCCGCCGACGACGAGGAGGACCCGCCCGCCGACGAGGAGGACCCGCCTGCCGACGGCGAGGACCCTCCCGCAGAGGAGGAGTGCCTCTTCCCGGCGCCCTTCCCCTGCGTGCCCCCGCCCGGCACCTGATCATCGCGCCGGCCACCGGGCGGTCCGTGGGCTGCCCGGTGACTCGAGCCCCCGAGCGGTGACCGTGGTCGGCGCCTGCTCAGGTGGCCAGCAACGCCTCGACCGTCGTGCGGATGGCCGCCACGTCATCGCCGTCGTGGATGGCCACCACGCGGCCGCGCTGGTCCACCACATGGGTGCTGGGCCAGCCCTGTCGTGACCGATCGCCGTGCCACCGGGTGAACACGGTCCTGCGGTGGTCCATCGCCACCGGCCAGGGCACCCCGGCCCGGGCGATGCCGAGCGCGATGCGCTGGGGGTCGGCGTCCTCGGCGTAGTCGGGGGCGTGCACGCCGATCACGTCGAGGTCGCCGCGGTGCTCCTCCCACAGCGCCCGCAAGCCGGGCACCATCGCCGTGCACCCCGGTGCGGACAACGAGAAGAACCAGACCAGCACGACCCGCCCCCGGTGCTGCGCCAGGCTCCGCGGCGGTGACTGCAGCCACCCGTCGAGGCCCGACAACGACGGTGCCCGACGGTCCCTCATCACGTGCTCCTAGCGGTACTTCTTGGGTGCGCGTCGCATCTGGGGGCCCTTCGGCATGGGCGGTGCGGACGCCTTCAGCGCGCTGAGCTTGCGGTTCAGCGGCCCGACCTCCTTGGGCTTGATCGCCCGCGGCAGCTTCGCCATGTGGAAGGCCAGCTTCTTGAGCTCGACCTGGTCCTCACCGTCGCCGACCAGGACCTCGGTCACGGGGACCTCACCGGCGGCACGCTCGAAGCGGCGACGTTCCTTGGCCATCAGCTGCTTCACCCGGGCAGGGGAGGTGCCCTCGGCGACCAGCACGACACCGGGCGGGCCGACCGCCAGGTGGATCATGTCCTCGCGCCGGTTGAACGCCACCGCCGGGGTGACCTCCCACGCGCCACGCATCGACTGCAGCACGGCGGCAGCGGCACCGGCCTGTCCCTCGATCGCCGCCAGGCTGGCTGCCTGCGCCTTGCGACCCAGGATGATCAGCGCCGTGGCGACCATGGCGAAGAGGGCCAGGGGGATCCACAGCAGCAACGGGCCGAGGACGAAGCCCAGCACCAGGCAGAGCACCAGCGCCCCACCGGCCCCGAGCGCAACGGCGGGCACGACGCTCGGGTCGTGCTGGCGGGTGACGTTGAACGTCTGGATGATCTGCTTGATCTGGTTCATGGCTCTTTCGAACTCCTTACGGTGTCCCGCATGCTAGCCGTGCCGGGAGGATCCAGACGTGCGAGCCGGTTGTCGCCAGCCACGCATCCCCCATCCCCGAGCAACCGATCCGAGCGAGGCAGGAACCCATGAGCAAGCCCGTCATCCGAGCAGGCATCGCCGCGGTGGTCGTCGTCGTGCTGGCCGTCGCCTTCTACCTGATCCGTCCCTACTTCGTCGACGAGGTCGTCGACGAGGCCTTCCCCGGTGGCGACGTCACCGCGGAGTCAGGAGCGGACGCCGTCGGCGAGGCCTTCCCCCTCTCCGACGGGGCCGTCGTGCCCGACGACATGACCCAGGAGGACGTCGAGGCCGAGATGGAGGCCGCGGCCGCCGAGACCGTCGAGGAGGTCGAGGACATGCCGGACGGCGAGCCCACGGCGATCGTCAACGGGTCCTTCGTCGGGGCGGACAGCGTGCATCAGGGGTCGGGGTCGGCCACGGTCTACGAGCTGGCCGACGGAAGCCGCGTGCTGCGGCTGGAGGACTTCGAGGTCACCAACGGGCCCGACCTGCACGTCTACCTGGCCCCCGTCGTCGACGGCACGCCCCAGATCAACGCCGACGCGGTGGACCTCGGCAGCCTCAAGGGCAACGTCGGCAACCAGAACTACGACGTGCCCGACGACCTGGACCTTGGCCAGGAGCTGGCGGTCGTGATCTGGTGCCAGCCGTTCCAGGTGACCTTCGCCACCGCCGCGCTCGGCTGAGCCGGGGCGGGATTACCACCATGGTCGTAGGACTGGTGTAGTATGAATCACAACGCCTCCACGTCCGCCGCCCGGGCTGGAGGCGTTGTCAATCCCGGGGGTCGATGCGGCGAACCGGTTCGGGGGCTGCCTCCGGCCGTGGATCCGCCCCTCGGCATACCCTCGACCGCGTGTGAGGACCGTGTCGGCCATGCTGCTCGCGGCCCTGGTGGCGGTCCTCGTGTCCGCGTGCACCAGCGCCGCGCCCACCCCGGCGCCCACGTTGCCCCCGCTCGCGCTGCGAACCGCCGAGCCGGCCGCGTCCATGGCGACCCCGGGGCCGACCACCGTGCCCACCCTCACGCCGACGACGCCCGAGCGGCTCAGGATCACCAGCGCGCCAGTCACCGACGGTGACGAGGTCGTGGTGGCGGTCGGGGCACGGGACCGTGCGTGGCTGCTCTCGGTGGAGGGGGAGGAGCCTGCTGAGCTCGTCGGCATCACCAGGGTCACCGACCCCGCCGGCGAGGTGCGCTACGCCGCGGACCTCAGGGCCGGCCTGCTCCTCGTCGACGACCTCCACCCACGGGTCCTGGCCGACGAGGGTGCGGTCGGCCTGTACGTCGCCTCGGCGCCCGACCACCCCCTGACGGAGGGGGAGTGGCGCGTCCGCGTGGCAACCAACGGGACCACCGCGACCGTGGCGACCGCCGTCAGCCACGACGACGGGAACCTGGACCCGCCACGACTCGACATCGCGGTCTGGGCGACCGTCGACGTCGACATCCCTGCCGTCGCCCAACGGTGGCGTGCGGACATGGACGCGGTGCTGGCCACACACGGACTCGGGATCGGGTCGCTGGACGTCGTCGCCGCGGGAGACGCCGGTGCCAGCCACCGGGTCCTCGGGGTCGACGGGCTCGCCGGCGACGGCCACGAGGCCTGCTCCGCCGCCCATAGGGCGCTGCAGCCGACACCCGGGACCGCGGTGGTCGTCCTCGCCGAACGCATCGGTGAGGGCGTGCTGACCGCGTCGGTCGACGCCGCCGACGACCTGCGCGTGGCGTACCGCAACCCCGACGGGGACATCAGCGGGTTCGCCGTGGCCGCCCCAGGGACCCCGGTGATCGGTCCGCCGTCCCACGCGTGCGTGCTGGTCTCGGCCAGCGGGGATGCGGCCGCGAAGGGGACCGTCGCCCTGCACGAGCTGCTGCACGTCGCCGGACTGCCGGTGCACACCAGCGAGGACGACGGCCGGACCCACGACAGCGTGGACGACACGCCCGAGTGCACCGCGGCGGCCGACACCGACCTGGACGGCAGCGTCAGGGCCGACGAGTGCGCCGACCTCGGTGCGGACAACCTGATGTTCTGGGCCGAGGGCGGCCGGGAGCTGACGGCCGCACAGGCCTGGCGGGTGCGCTGGCATCCCCTCCTCCACGGCAGGGGTTGACTTGGGCGGCGCGTTACGTCTCACTACGGTGAGTGAATGAACTGCTGAAGTCGGCTCCCGACAGCACTACGCTGCGACGCACGGGGGCGATCAGCGACACGAGCAGGGGTGGGACCGTGGGTTGGAGTACCGGTGGCGACGTTCGTCGACGGCTGTCGGTCGTCGGGCTGATGACGGCGATGGTGGCGGCGACGCTCCTCGCGGTCCCCACCGCGGCGCAGGCCCAGCCCACCCTGCCGCCCGACTTCGTCATCGAGACCGTGATGGACGTCGGGGGCACCTACAGCGCCAACGCGATGGCGTTCCTGCCCGACGAGGCCATCGTTGCCGTCGCCGACAAGCGGGGCCACGTGGACCTGTACGGCGAGGACGGGACCTCCCACGGCCTCCTCCTCGACATCGAGGGACAGGTCAACGCCCACCACGACCGCGGCCTGACCGGTATCGCCTTCCATCCCGACTTCGACCGGACCGACCCCTCCACTCGGCTGCTGTACCTCGCCTACACCTGGGACCCTGCCTCGCTGGCCCCCGACACCAGCGGCCGGCGCATCTCCAGGGTGACCTCCGTCCAGCTCGCCCCGGTCGTGCTCGAGCCCGAGCTCGGGGTCCAGATCCCGTCCTACGAGGTCGTGCCCGGCAGCGAGACGGTGGTGCTCGGCGCGGCGGGGATGGTCGATCCGATGGATCCCACGCCCGCCGAGCTGACCGCAGCCCTGGGTGCGGATCCCGACTGCACCACGACCAACGGCTGCTATCCGGGGTGCCTCGACGACGGGGACCCGTCCAACGACGCCGAGTGCCTCCCGCTGGAGTCCTGCAGGGACGGGGCGGGCTACCTCGAGGACTGCATCGCCTCCGACGCGGCCCTGCACAGCACCGGGACCATCCGGTTCGGACCCCACGGCCTGCTGCACGTCGGACACGGTGACGGCGCGTCCGCCACGGGTGCGGACCATCGGGCGTTCCGATCCGGTGACCCCGACAGCCTGAACGGCAAGATCCTGCGCGTCGACCCCGTCACTGGTCTCGGCGTGCCGCAGAACCCCTGGTGGAGCGGTGACGGTGCCGACAACCGGTCGCGGGTGGTCTCCGCGGGACTTCGCAACCCCTTCCGGTTCGCCATCCACCCGGACCGCGGTGACCTGACCGCAGGCGACGTCGGTTTCTCGACGTGGGAGGAGATCAACACCGGGTTCGGCGGCAACCACGGATGGCCGTGCTACGAAGGCGGCCAGGGGCAGAACCTCCCGACGTTCCAGTACACCGCCGAACCCGACTGCCAGACCCTCTACGACGACGTCGCCAACGGCACCGTCGTCATCGAACCGGCCCTGCACGCCTACCGCCAGGACGCCTACTCGCCTCCCGGCGCCGAGGGGACCGGCGGCGGGGCCGCCATCGGTGGCGACTGGTACCGCGGGACCGGATGGCCGCTGACCTATCGCGACGGCTACTTCTTCACCGACTTCAACGACGCCACCCTGTCGTACCTGCCGGCGGTCAGGGACTCGGGCGGGGTCGCCACCGGCAACGCGCCGGATGCCCAGCTGTTCGCGACCGGGATCGGTGACATCGTCGACACCCAGGTCGGCCCCGACGGCACGATGTGGATGCTCGACATCGTGGCCAGCCGGATCACCCGCATCCGTTACGTGGGCGAGGACCCCAACCGCGCCCCGGTCGTGTCTCGTCCTGTCGACCAGTCCAGCGGCCTGGGTGGGGACGTCAACCTGCAGGTCCTGGCCAGCGACCCCGACGGCCAACCGGTGACGTTCGCCGTGGATCCGTCCGCGCCCCTGCCCCCGGGACTGAGCATCTCCGCCACCGGGTTGATCACGGGCCAGCCGACGACCCCCGGGACCTACGACGTCACCGTGATCGCCAGCGACGGCGAGCGTCAGGGCACGACCACCTTCCGCTGGACCGTGGCGACCACGTACGCGCCGCAGGTCACGATCACCAGTCCGACGGTCGAGGACGGCTACGCGATCGGCGACATGGTCGCCATGACGGGTGAGGCAACGGACGCCGAGGACGGCCAGCTCACCGGGGCATCCCTGCAGTGGCGTGTGCAGATCAACCACAACGACCACGTGCATCCCGACCAGGCCTCGGGGAGTGGCGGCAGCCTGGCGCCGTTCTGGATCCCCGACCACGGGTCGGACTGGTACATGGTCGGCTGCCTCACCGCGACCGACAGCAGCGGGTTCCGTGACGTCGAGTGCATCGACCTGCGCATGAACGAGTACGAGTACGTCGTCTCCTCCGACCCGCCGGGGTTGCCCGTGACCCTCGGCAGCGCCGAGATCACCGAGGCCACCCCCTTCACCCTGTACGAGAACCAGAAGGTCACGGTCTCCGCTCCGCTCGTCCAGGGGGGCCTGTCCTTCGTCGGCTGGACCAGCGGCCGCGCCCGCAGCCGCCAGATCGTGGGGGGCAACGCACCCGAGGCGATCGTGGCCCGGTACCGCGACACCGCTCCGCCGACCAACCAGGCGGTGACCGGCACCGCTCGCCAGTCGACGACGCACCCCTACGCACCGTGCGGGGTGCACTCCGCCGACAGGGCGATCGACGGCAGCATCGCCGGCTACGAGGACGACTGCTCGGTCAGCCACACCTCGTGGGGGACCGACCAGTGGTGGGAAGTCGACCTCGGCACGACGCTCCTCGTGGAGGAGGTGCGGGTCTGGAACTGGCTGCAGCACTCCCTCAACCGGCTCTCCAACGGCTACGTCATGGCGTCCCCCACGCCGTTCGGCTCACGCACGCTGACCCAGCTGCTGGCGGACCCCACGATCACCACCACGCCGTTCACCGCCACGATCGGACGGCCGACCGCGTTCGTCGAGGGCGTTCGCGCCCGGTACGTGCGGATCCTGCTCGAGGGCCCGGGACGTGAGCTCGTCATGTCGGAGGTCCAGGTCATCGCCGGGCCGCTCCGCGTTCCGGTCGGTGGGATCACCGCGCCGAGCGGCACGATCCCGCAGGGCGCCGCCGTGTCGGTCACCGCCGTTGGCTGGATCGACCCCGACGGGACACCCCTGACCTACTCGTGGACCCTCGACGGGGGCACCGGCGACGCCTTCGACGACCCGTCCGCCGCGACCCCGACGCTGGACACCACCGGCCTCACCGGAGGGACCCACACCGTCACCGTGACCGTCACCGACGGCGACGGCCAGTTCGCCACCGCGTCGGCGGACATCGAGGTCGAGGCCGAACCCCAGCCGCCGGTCGCCGCCATCGCCGACCCCGGCCCCGCGGTCGAGCGCGGAACGCCCGTCCCGCTGGACGCCTCCGGGTCGACCGACCCGCAGGGTTCGGCGCTGACGTTCGCCTGGGACCTCGACGACGACGGCGCCTTCGACGACGCCACCGGCCCGACGACCACCCTCGACACGACTGGCTTCCCCGCGGGCAGCCACCCGGTGGCGGTCCGCGTGACCAACGGCTTCGGCCTCGACGACACGGCAACCGCATCGGTCGCCGTGACCGAACCCGTCGAACCGGCCGACCCGCCGGTCGCCGCCCTGGCCGACCCCGGCCCGGCGGTCGCGGTCGGCACCGTCGTCGACATGGACGCCTCGGCCTCGACCGACCCGGAGGGCGGCCCGCTCGCATTCGCGTGGGACGTCGACGACGACGGCGCCTTCGACACCGACGAGGGGACGACGGCGATCAACCCGGTCGACACCAGCACCCTGGGGGCCGGCGACCACGACATCACCGTCCGGGTGACGTCGGGCGCGAGCGGCCTGCAGGACACGGCAACACGGGTGCTCAGCGTCCGGACGCCGCCGACGGCCGTCATCGACGACCCCGAGGGCCCCTACGAGGTCGGCCAGCAGGTCCCGCTCGACGCCTCCACGTCCATCGATCCGCACGGCGGGACGCTGGCCTTCGCCTGGGACCTCGACGAGGACGGCGCGTTCGACGACGCGACCGGCCCCGAGACCACCCTCGACACCACCGGCTTCGCCGTCGGCATCCACGAGGTCGCCGTGCGCGTCACCTCCGACGCCACGGGGCTCGATGGTCGGGCCGTGGCACGCATCGCCGTGACCGACCCCGCCCCGGGCGGTGGCGGCGGCGACCCCGGCGGTGGTGGCGGCGGCGGTGGCGGCGGTGGCGGTGGGCTGCCCATCGAGCCCGAACCCGAGCAGGCCGACGTCTCGATCAACATGGCCGCGTCCCCCCGGGAGACCGCGGTCGACCAGCCCGTGGTCGTCACCACCCGGGTGCACAACGACGGCCCCGCGGAGGCCCCGGTCCTCCTCGCCCTCGAGATCGGTGACCTCGACCTGGTCGAGGCACCCGAGGACTGTCGTGTGGTCGACGCCCGCCTGTCGTGCGAGGCCATCCGCCTGGCCGCGGGTGAGTCCCACGAGATGGAGGTGGCGCTGTCCTCGGCCTCCGCCGGCACCCACACGGTGGACGGCACGGCCGTCGTGGCAGACGTGGTCGACCCGACCCCGGACGACCTGATCGCCTCGGCGACGTTCAGCACCTTCGACGCCCAGACCGGGGGCGAGGAGGCCATCACCCCGGCGGCGCTCGCCATCCAGCTGTCGCAGCGGCTCTACCGCGATGCCAACGACACACGCGGCGTCGACCGACGCAGCGCCGCGGCCGTCGTGCTGTCCCGTGACGATGCGTTCGCCGACTCGCTCACCGGCTCGGCGCTGACCGGCGACGCCCCGCTCCTGTTCACCGACCCGGCTCGTCTGGACGACGCGACCGCCGAGGAGATCCGTCGGGTTCTGCCGCCCGAGGGCGAGGTCATGGTGCTGGGTGGCGAAGCGGCCCTGTCCGCAGCCGTCGCCGAGGAGCTCGCCGACATGGGCTACCTCGTCAGGCGACTCGCCGGACCCAGCCGGGTCGAGACGTCCGTCGCCATCGCCGAGGAGGTCGAGCGCCGCCATGCCGAACCGCGCCAGGTCGGTATCGCCCGTGCCGACGGTCCGGCCGACAACCCGACGGCGGCATGGGCGGACTCCGTCACCGCCGGTGGCTGGGCCGCACGGACGGCGCAGCCGATCCTGCTGACACCGACCGATGACCTGCACCCGGCGGTCGAGGCGTGGCTGGCCGAACGCGGCAACGCCATCCCGATCGTCATGGGCGGCGAGGCGGCCGTGTCGGCCGACGTGGCCGGCGCCCTCGGCCCGCACCTGCGGCATGCCGGCGCCAACCGGTACGAGACCGCGGCGATGATCGCCGAGCGACGGTGGGACGACCCCGCCGGGTACCTGGTGACGGCCGGCGACCAAGAGCTCGGCTGGGCCTACGGCCTCGCGGCCGCGGGCCTGTCGGCGGCGACGAACCAGCCGTTGCTGCTCGTCGAGCAGGACCGCCTGCCCGAGGAGACGGCCACCGCGATGTGCGACGCCCGCCAGCAGCCCCCGGTGGAGTTCGTCGGCGGTACCGACGTCGTCTCGTCCTCGGTGCGCGACGCGGTCGCCGCCATCTGCCGCTGATTGCCACGGTTGTCGGGTGATCACGGCGGGCGGCCCGTCACCCGACACGGGTCAGCTGGCGAGGTCCACCGCCGGCTGTCCGGTCTGGACCGCCCACAGCTTGGCGTAGCGGCCACCGGCGGCGACCAGCTCGTCGTGGGTGCCGGACTCGGCCACGCGGCCGCGGTCCAGGACGTGGATGCGGTCGGCTGCCACGATCGTGGACAGGCGGTGGGCGATGACGATGGTCGTCCGACCCTTCGACACGTGGGCGAGTGACCGCTGGATGGCGGCTTCGGTCTCGTTGTCGACCGCCGACGTGGCCTCGTCGAGCAGCAGCACGGGCGGGTCGCTCAGGATGGCCCGGGCGATGGCGATGCGCTGGCGCTGGCCGCCGGACAGCTTCTGCCCGCGCTCGCCCACCACGGTCTCGTACTGCTGCGGCAGGGCGGTGACGAACTCGTCGGCCTCCGCCAGCTGGGCCGCCCGCACGATCTCCTCGTGGCTGGCCCCGGGGGCGCCGTAGGCGATGTTGTCGGCCACGGTCCCGTGGAACAGGAAGACGTCCTGGCTGACCAGCCCGAACTGCTCGCGAAGGTCCTTCACGCGCAGCTCGCGGACGTCGACGCCGTCGACCGCCACCGCGCCACCGGTCACGTCGTACAGCCGCAGGAGCAGCCGCGCGATCGTGGACTTGCCCGCACCGGTCGAGCCGACGATCGCGTGCATCTCCCCGGCCGGGACCGTCAGGTCCACCCCGTCGAGCACGACCCCGCCGTCGGGGTAGGCGAACCGCACGTCGCGCAGCGCCACCTCGCCGCGGACGGGACGGTCCAGCTGGCGCGGCCCGTCGACGATCTCGTGGCTGCTGTACAGCAGGTCCAGCACCCGACGGGTCGACGCCATGGCCCGCTGGTACTGGTCGAAGACCTCGCCCAGCCCGGTCAGCGGCCACAACAACCGCTGGGTGACGAACACCATGACGGAGTAGACGCCCACCTCCAGCGTCCCGTCGATCGCCTTGAACCCGCCCAGCACCAGGATGGCGGTGAAGGAGAAGAGGATCGCCATGCGGATGAGGGGGATGAACGCCGAGGAGGGGCGGATCGCCGCGTCGTTGGCGTCCACGTAGGCCTGCGACTCCTCCTCCACCCGGGCGATCTCCCGGGGTTCGGCGGTGAACGCCTTGATGGTGGCCACTCCGCCGAGGGCACCGGCCAGGGTCGCGTTGAGGTCGCCGACCCGTTCGCGCACGCGGGCGTAGCGCGGCTCGAGCAGGCGCTGGAAGCGCATCGAGCCGATCAGGATGAGCGGGATGGGGGCGACGGCCCACCACGCCATGTCGGGTGCCACGACGAAGAACCCGCCCCCGATCACGATGACGGTCACCGCGACCTGAAGGATTTCGTTGGCGCCCCGATCGAGGAACCGCTCCAGCTGGTTGATGTCGTCGTTGAGGATCGCCATGAGCGATCCCGTGGACGCGTCGGCGAACACCGACTGGTCCAGCGACATCACGTGGGCGAACGCCTCGACGCGCAGGTCGTGCTGCACCCGCTGGGCCAGCGTCCGCCAGGCCACGGCGTAGAGGTACTCGAAGATGCTCTCGAGGATCCAGACGACGGCGCTGAGCACGGCGAGCGCGACCACCTGCCCGCGGACCGTGGCGATGCCGGCGTCGGCCAGGAACGAGTCGTCCTGGCGGACCACGACGTCCACGGCCGCCCCGATGAGCAGCGGCGGGGCCAGGTCCATCAGCTTGTTGAGGACGCTGGTGAGGGCGGCGAAGACGATCCTGCGACGGTGACCGGTGGCGTGCTGCCACAACCTGAGGAGGGGATTCATCCCGGCCAGTCTGCCGGTCCCGGTACTCGCGGGCTCGGGTCCGGGTCGGTCGGTCGGGGCCGGGCGTCCGGCTGACCGCCGGGCCCGACGTCAGCTGGGCCGGCTGTCCTCGATGGTGCGCAGCAGCTCCTGGGCCAGCGCGATCCACCGACCGACGTCGAAGCTCGCCGTCTGGAACGGACCGTCCTCCACGGGGGCGCAGCCCGGCAGGTACCCGCCGCCGTGCGTACCGCTGGCCGCGTCGCGGAAGGCACAGACGACCTCTCCGTCGCTCCAGCTGACCCAGCCGACCACCGGCGGGTCGACCATCGCGTTGTCACGTGTGGACTCCAACGTGAACAGCGCGCTGCCCTCGGTGTGCAGCGTGTACTCGGCCCGCCAGCGCTGGCCGTGGTCATCGGTCAGGGTGACGACGAAGGAACGGGGCCACTCGCCCGTACGCGGGACGGTGTGCACCGCGCCACGCATGTAGGGACGCAGGAGTGCGGTCGACATCGTTGGGCCTCGCTGGACGATCGGGGTTCCGGGGTGACATCCCACCCAACGAGGCAGGCACCGGATACGTTACGGATCGTAGTGTGAAAAGTGCGAGGTGTGAAGGCCCTTGTCGTCGGGCCTCGTGAGCGATGCCTCGGACCATGGACGGCGCGGCCGGACGCGGCCGTCGGGCTCAGTGGCGGTGGGGGGTCTCGGCGCACTCGGCCTCGACCACGGCCGTCATGGCCTCGCCCACCACGTGCAGCTGCTCGGGGGTCAGGTGGTCCAGCAGGTGGCGTCGGACGGACTCGACGTGGGTCGGTGCGGCCACCTCGATCCGGGCTCGGCCGTCGGCGGTCAGCGCCGCGTAGGCGCCGCGTGCGTCGGTTGCGCATGCCTGCCGTTCGACGAGTCCGCGCTCCTCGAGGCGACGGAAGCGGTAGGTGATGTGGGCCTTGGCGACGCGCAGCACGTCGGCGAGCTCCCCGAAGCGCAGCCGCCCCTCGGGGGCCTCGGACAGCATCGCCAGGATGGCGTAGTCATCCATCGAGAGGTCGTGGGCGCTGAGCATCTCGGCGTTGAGCTGGCGGGACAACATCGTGATCGCGGTGACGAACGCGCGCCACGACGCCTGTTCCTCCGCGGTCAGCCAGCGCGTCTCGGTGGTCGTGTTGCTCATGACGCCACTCTATGGATCGTTCTGATTCTTACCATCTTGGCTCTCCCCTCGCCGTGTTCCTCCGACGATACAACTCCCCGTCGAGGGCCGGACCGGGCGGTCTGGCAGGATGTCGGACTGATGATCCGCCGTGCCCGTGTGCATCGTGTTCCCCAGCCCGTCGTCGTCCTGGGTGGGCTCGTCCTCCTGCACGGACTGTTCGTGCTGGGCGGGGTGTTCGGGTACGGGGGCACGGCCCTTGCCTCCACCATCGGCGACGCCGTGGAGAACCTGAACGACGGGGTGTACGTGGCGTCGGGCACCGGGCAGGACCCCGGTGCGCTCAGGGGAGTGGTGGCCGACTTCGCCGACGAGGAGCGCCTGGTGATCGCCGTCTTCGCCGCCGGGTTGTCCCCCACCCCGGAGGACCGGGCGAACGACCTCCTCCGGGTCGTCGCCGCCGACACGGTGGTGTTGTTCACCCCCGACGACGTGGCGGTGGCCAGCACCCTACACACCTCCGAGGACGTCGACGCAGCCTTCGACCGGGCTGGTCGGGCCGCCCTCGACAGCGATGCGGCCGTTGCCAGCCGGGCGCTCATGGACGCCTTGACCCATCGTGCGACACCGATCTGGGTCTGGGTCGCAGTCGCGGCCACCCTGGTCGGTCTCGTCGTCGTCATCGGCCAGCTGCTGGACCGTCGTCGCCAGCGGGCGGGAGCCCAGCGGTCCTTCGCCGCCGAGCAGGCCCAGCTCCGCTCCCGCCTCCAGACCCTGGCCGACCGGATCCTCCGGACCGAGGAGCACGTCACGATCGCCGACGACCCGGAGCTGGATGCCATCCTGACGGAGGCAACCGGGATCTACCAGGACGTCCTGTGGTCCCTCGAACGGGTGAACACCGCCGAGCGGCTGGCCCTGCTCGAACCGCCGATCGCCAGGGCGGAGACCCTGATGGACCGGGTCACCGACCGCATCGGGTGAGCGGCCAACCGGGGTTCACCGATGGGCCAGCCCGACGCCGCCCCGCCGTGGGTCGCCCTGCGTGCCGGCAGCGCCGGCGACGCTGACCCCACCGAAGAAGTGGTGGCGCGACGTCCAGCGCTGCACGGTGAACCCCGCGGCGACCAGGGCGGCTTCGTCCTCCTCCCGCAGGTGCGGTTCGACGTGGACAACATCTCCCAGACGATGCAGACGGGGCAGGTCGACGGCCGTGGTCGCGTCGAGCTCGCCGAGCACGATCCCGTCGATCGTCCTGAGCATGGCGCTGGGGATGCGGGAGCCGCCGGCCGCCCCGAGGACCGTCGCCGCTCCCGTCGGCGAGACGATCGCGGTCGGCGCCATCATGCTGCCCATCCGGGTCCGGGGCCGCAGCCCGCCGACCAGCAGGTCGACCTCGCCGAGCATCGAGTTCAGCTGGCTGCCACGGAACCAGTCGCCGGTGCCCAGGCCGAGGCTTGCGGTGATCGCGCAGGCGCGGCCCTCGGCGTCGGTCGCGGCAAGGGACGTCGTGCCCAGCGCCTTCGGTGGGGTCGCCGACTGGGCCAGGGCCAGCCGTGCGGCGTGGGGGCCGTCGCTGGCGTCCAGCCGGGCGACCCAGTCAGTGAGGGGTGACAGGCCCCGACGGCTGCGCACCTGCCAGCCGCCGAGCCGCACCGTCGGTGGCGTGTGCTCCACCGCGGTGCAGGCCGCCAGGTCCTCGGCGGTCACGAGCGCACCCGCCTCCGCGGCGAAGGTGGCCAGCTCGCGTGACATGGGACCCTCGTAGAGCGTCGGCCCACCCTCCTCGGCGATCTGCCGCAGCGCGTCGGCGAGGTCGGGGATGCGTACCCGCTCGCCCGCCACCCGCATGCGGTCCCCGACGCAGAAGACCTCGCGACCCACCCCGATCGTCATGACGGGCTCGAGCATGTGCAGCAACGACTCGTCCTGCTCGGACAGCACGAACCCTCGCTCGGCCCAGCCGATGGCCGGCGCCACCACCTCGGCCCACGGCAGGCGGCCGAAGCGTCGATGGAGGTGCCAGCACCCGGCGACCAGGCCCGGCGTGCCGAAGGTCGCGCCACCGATGGTGTAGGGCACGCGAGCGCCGCCGAAGTCGATCGTGGTCTCCGCCCGACGCCCGCCGGACGGGACGGCGGGCACGTCGACGAACCCGTCAACGGCCCGGGTCGTCCCGTCGGTGTCGACATGGATGCCGTGCAGCCCCGACAACAACGAGACGACGAACGGTTCGACCACGCAGGCAGCCAGCGTCATGCCCACCGCGGCGTCGGCCGCGGTCCCGCCGGCGTCCAGCAGCGCCATGCCGGCCTCCGCGGTCGCCGGGGAGTGCGCCGCGACGCCGACACCCGCCGCCGAGGAGGCGGTGGGGCCTGCTGCGGGGCGGGCGAGCGGCGACGTCATCGCCGGGGAAGGCTAACCGGCCTTGCCCGTGTGCCCTCATCGGGTGGTAGACACGGTGCTGATGAGCAGGGTCATCTCGTACTCCGACGCCTACATCGCCGCACGTCGCCAGTTCATGGCCAGCGGCGACGTGGACATGAAGGCGCTGGCCGAGGAGCTGATCGTCGGCCGGGCCACCCTCTACCGGGTCGTCGGCAGCCGGGATCGCCTGCTCGGGCGGATCGTGGCCGACCTGGCGGCCGTGACCCAGTCGCAGGCGGTCGAGGCCGCGTCGGCCGAGCACCCCCCGTCGGTGGAACGCATCGTGCAGGCGGCGTACCGCATGAACAGCGACGTCGTGGCGTTCAGGCCGCTGCGCCAGCTGGTCAGCAACGATCCGGAGACGGCCTTCCGGGTCCTGTTCACCGAGGTCGGTGGCGTGCATGCGGCGTCGGTCGCCTCGTGGGCGGCCCTGATGGACGCGACCGCCCGGGACGGTGGCTTCGAGCTGCCCCGCGACACCGATCGGTTGGCCTACATGTTCGTCCGCATCGGCGAGTCGATGATCTTCGCCGACCTGCTGCACAGCCACGAGCCGGACCTCGAGCTCGCCCGTGATCTCCACCGGGCACTGCTCACGCTGCCTGCCTGACCCCTTCCTGAGACGTCGTCTCGTCCTTCCGGGGGCGGGGAGGTGTTCGGTGCAGGCGCGGCGAAGGACGCGAGTACCGGTCCTCGGAGCCGACCGGTCCTCGTCATCAAGGAGCCGAAGTCGTGCGACGTCCATCGATCCGCCTGTTCCTCTGCCTCGTCCTCGCGGTGGTGATGGCCGCTCCAGCGGCCGCCGCTGACGACTACACCGATCCGGAGTACCGGTCGCACGAAGGCGACAACCTGACACGTGGCCGCGGCATGCAGCTCTACCAGCTGACCACACCGGCCTACAGCGAGGCGTTCGTCTCCGCCTCGGCCGACTCACTCGCACGGGCACAGGGTCATCAGCTCGCGGACGCGCGGTACGGCCGTGCCTACGTGGGGGCATCCCAGTACATGTCCACGTGGGGTGTGGGGAACGCGGAGGACTACTTCGACGTCACCCCCCGCGAGATCGCGTTCGTCAGCCAGACGGGGGCCAAGCTGTACGGGCACATCTGGGGCAGCGAGCTGCCGGGGCCTCGCCCGGGCGTGGTGATCACGACCGGGTCGATCCAGGGGTCGAACCAGATGTACTGGTGGGCCGCGCGAGCGCTGAGCGCTGCTGGATACGTGGTCATGACCTACGACGTGCAGGGGCAGGGGCAGTCCGAGACGTTCGGCCACGCCCCCGGCAGTGCACTGCCGACCGCCGAGGGCGTGCCCTTCCAGCAGTCGTTCAACTTCGTGCAGGGCACGATCGATGCGATGCGGTTCTTCCTGTCCACTCCGGAGCACCCCTACGTGCCCGCCACGTGGACCGCCGACGACGTCGCGTCCCAGGAAGCTCGTTCCGACGGCGAGCGCATGGACTGGGTCAACCCGGCATGGGCCGTCCTGGACGGGGAGAACATCGGCATCGCCGGTCACTCGCTCGGGGCCTCGGCGGTCACCGTGGTGCAGCAGTGCTCCGACGAGTCCACCCGCTACCTCGACGTGCCCGACTGCCACGGCGAGTCCTATCCGATCCGCGCCGTCGTCGGCTGGGACCAGCTGGGGACCACGGACTACGTACCGGTCGTGCCCGGCATGAACCAGGCAGCCGATGGCTACTTCCTGTCGCCGACACCGTCGCCAACTGCCCCCGATCCCCACGAGAAGCTGGTCGCGCACGATGCATGGACGGCCGCAGGCATCGACACCTACACCCTCGTCATTCGTGCGGGCACGCACCTCGAGTGGTCACAGGTGGCCTACCACGGACCGGCTACCCGCTAAGGCGAGGCCCTCGCGGCCTACTACACAGTGGCCTGGATGGACCGTTGGGTGCCAAGGGACGCCGTCAGGAACGAAGCGGCCTATCAGGCGCTGGTCGAGGGCCCTCGTCCTGACGACGAGTCGGCCCCGTCGTCGGCGGCGTACATGTCCGTTCGGCGGCTCGGCGCCTTCTCGTTGACCGATCCGGCCGCGTCCGGACAGGACCCCGATGCCGCACAGCCGATGGAGGTCATCGACCTGAGGGAATGGGCGGGCCGGTCGGCCGTCGGGGACTGGGCCGGTGCCAACGCCGACACCGTCGGAGCCGTCCTGCCGGGCTGATCTCGTGCCCGCTGGCCCGACACGGGCGGACTACGCTTCCGCGCGATGACCCGTCTCGCCGCCCTCCTCCTGCTCGTCGGCACGCTGGTGCTGGCGTCCGCCCCCGTCGCCCTGGCCGCCTCCGCCTGCGGCGGTGTGGTGCAGGACGGCGAGGACCTGCTGACCGCGCCCGAGGAGGACGAGGTGCGGGAGGCCGCCGAGCGCCTGGCAGCCGTGGGTGTCAGGCCGCTCGTCGTGGTGACCGAGACCCTGTCCGGCAACGACGCCGAGGACGTCCTCGTGTCGATCGTCGAGGGATGTCAGGGCCTGACCGACGGGAGCGGTGAGTGGGGCGGCAACGTCCTGGCGGTGCTGGTGGCGGTGGAGGATCGCGAGACCGCCGTGTACGAGGGCGGGGAGCTCCCGGAGCTGGACGTGAACGAGACCGACGTCGACATCGACGTCATGAACCCGCGGTTCGCCGAGGGTGACCTGGCTGGCGGGCTGGTCGCCGGGCTGGACCGCATGGCGGCCATCCAGGCCGAGGTCGCGGGGTCGGCCACGGCCGACGCGGACGGGCCCGACGGCGGGGGCACCGGCTGGTTCGCCGGCGGGGTGGGGGCGACCGTCCTCGCCGGTGGAGGGGCCGCGCTGGCCGCACGGTCCCGGACGGCACGTCGCCGGCGCGAGGAGGCACACGCGAGGGCCGTGGCCGCCCAGGCCGACATGGCGCAGACCATCGTCGACATGGAACGCGACCTCGACATCGCCGTCCTGGACGCCAACGCCCTCGCCGACCGCCTGGCGCTGGTCGAGGCCACCCCGCTGCGCCAGCAGCTGACCACCGTCCGCGGCACCGTCATGTCCGTCGTGACCCGGTGGTACGCGCTGACCCAGCAGGTCGACGCCACACCCAGCGGGGACCCGGTGACCTACGACCGCGTGGCCGAGGAGATCGTCGAGCTGGCCCCGACGGCCGTGCACGCCCGCGAGCT
Source organism: Euzebya rosea (assembly GCF_003073135.1). Taxonomy (NCBI): domain Bacteria; kingdom Bacillati; phylum Actinomycetota; class Nitriliruptoria; order Euzebyales; family Euzebyaceae; genus Euzebya; species Euzebya rosea. The sequence goes on along the minus strand of NZ_PGDQ01000011.1, from coordinate 56,980 downwards.
CGTGGCCGGCTTCGCCGCCGACGTCGCGGCGTTCGTGGCGGTCGAGGAGGGACTCCCCAGCCGGCTGGACGCCCTCGGCAGTCACCACGATGCCGCCCGATCCGCCATCGCCGATGCCCAGCAGCGGGGCTACCGGACCGACCCGGCGGAGGCCGACCTGTCGGTCTCCGTCGCCGCACTCGGCCGGGCCCGCGACGCCCACGCACAGCGGCTGGTCCGCGGCACCGACGAACACCTGGACCTGGCCGAGGCCGCGGTCGCGGAGGCCATCGAGTGGGTCGAGGGCATCGAGGAGATGCGCGCGGCGCTCGCCGAGGACCTGGCCTCGTTGCGCGCCCGGCGGCAGGCGCTGGAGGATCGCGTCGACGCCGCCGGCACCACGATGGAGTCGCTCGAGGCGCGATGGGCCACCGCGGCATGGGAGGACGTTGCCGGCAACGGCAGCGAGGCCGAGGCCGAGCTGGCCCGGGCGGCCGACGCCCTGCACGCGGCGGAGCACGCCCAGCTCATGGACGTGCAGGACTGGGACGAGGCCCATGACGCCCTGGACGCCGCCGAGGACGACCTCGACGACGCCGCGGCGCTGCTGGACGCCATCCACGCCCGTGACGCGGCGCTGCAGGAGGCCGCGGACCTGGCCCCCAGCACGCTCGCCGGTGCGGCGAGTGCGGTGGCGGAGGCGGCCGCGTTCGCGCGGCAGCACACCACCGACGTCAGCGACCCGATCGAGTCACGGATCACGCAGCTGACCAGCCGCATGGAGCAGGTCGAGTCCACCCTGTCGGAGGACCGTCCCAACCCGGCGGCCGTCGTCGCCGCGGCCGGGCAGGTCCAGGCCGAGGTCGCCGAGCTGCTCGCGACCGCGCGGCAGGAGGTGACCGCGGCGGACATGGCCCGGCGTCGTGCCGAGCAGACGGTGTCGTCGGCCCGCCAGGAGCTGCACCAGCTCCAGCGCTACGCCACCAGCCATCGTCGTTACGTCTCCGCCGGCAGCGCCCGCGCCCTGCAGGACATCACCGACCGGCTCGCGCAGCTCGACGCCGTCACCGATCCCGTGCAGCGCGAGACCCGGGCCGCCGGCATCCAGCGGGAGATCATCGGCCTGTCCGACGACATCCGCCGGTCGGTCCGCCGCGCCACGGCCACTCGGCCGAGCCCCTACGGGCCGGGACGCGGCGGCTACGGCGGGGGCCTGGGTGGCGCCTTCGGCACCAGCCGGCCACGTCGCAGCTCGGGCGGGTTCGGTGGTGGCTTCGGCGGTGGGTCCGGCCGGGGTTCGTCGAGCCGGGGTTCGTCCAGCCGCAGCCGGACCGGGTCCAGCAGCCGCAGCCGGTCGGGGTCGTCCTCGCGCAGCCGGTCCAGCTCGGGCCGGTCGCGCAGCGGACGCAGCTCCCGCTGGTGAGGGGTGGCGTCCGGCCTCAGGTCCAGCGCAGCATGTCGTCGAGCAGTCCCTGCTCGCGATGCTGCCTCAGGATGGGCAGCCGCTTGTAGAGCCGCTGGAAGGTGTCCATCGTCAGGCCCAGCTGCTGGTAGGCCTCGTACAGCTGCTCGGCGCCCTTCAGGGCGGTCCACTGGGGCTGGTAGGCGGGCAGGTGGCGACCGATCTTGGAGAAGTCCACCTGGTAGCTGCGCGGGTCGTTGCCGGCCTCGCCAGTGATGCTCAGCGTGGCCTCGGGCACGACCTGCTTCACGAACCCGGCGATCTCGGCGACCTGGTAGTTCTCGTCGTCACGGCCGACGTTGAACGCCTCCCGCTGCACCTGCTCGGCCGGGGCCTCGACGGCCGCGAGGAAGGCCCGTGAGATGTCCTCGATGTGCACGATCGGACGCCACGGGGTGCCGTCGGAGAGCACCTTGATCTCCTTGGTCAGGTACGCCCACCCGACGAGGTCGTTCAGCACGATGTCGGTGCGCAGCATCGGCGACCAGCCGTAGGCGGTGGCGTTGCGCATGCTCGTGCACACGAAGTCGTCGGTGGCCAGCTCGAACAGCTCGGCCTCGACGCGCACCTTGCTCTCGGCGTAGGGGGTGACTGGCGCGAACTCGGCGGTCTCGTCCAGCGCCCCGGCCCCACCGGCCTTGCCGTAGATGGAGCAGGAGGAGGAGTACACGTAGCGGCCCACCCCCGCGGTGCGAGCGCACTCGGCCAGGTGGATCGACGCGTGGTGGTTGATGTCGTAGGTGGTCTGGGGCTCCAGGCTGCCGACCGGGTCGTTGGACAGCGCGGCCAGGTGCACCACGGCGTCGAAGCCCTCGAGATCGGCCGGCTGGACGTCCCGGAGGTCCTTGCGGATCTCCGGCAGCGGCGGCAGGGGGTCGCCCATGACGGACTCGGCGAAGTATCCCGTGTCCAGCCCGGTCACGTCGTGGCCCGCCTCGACGAAGAAGGGGGCCATGACGGCCCCGATGTATCCCAGATGCCCCGTGAGCAGAATGCGCATGTCGGGCAGCGTAGAGGCTCTGGTCCTCTCGGTTGTCACCCAGGGGGCAGCTGCGCCGCGTCGTCGGTCGTCAGGCGTGCAGGCCGAGCGCCCGCCCCAGGCGATCCGGTTCGCCGCCCGCCCGTGCCACGTCCATTTCGTAGGCCGACCCGTCGGAGAACCACAGCGTGCCCTTGTGGGCCAGCTTGGCCTTCTCCACCTGCACGGCCTGCACGGCCTCGCGGGGCACCCAGCCGAGCAGCTCCTTGGGACGGCCCATCATCTCGCCGAAGGCGTGGACGACGAGCCGACGGTCCGTGACGGACAGGAACACCTTGCGCTTGGGGAACTGGTCGGCCCACGTGCCCTCGGGCGCGTCCGGTGCCCCGTCCCGCCGCTTCTTGTCCATCGCCGCGGCGACACCCAGCCCGACCACGCCGCCGACCCCGCCGGCGACGGCCTGACGGGCCATGGCCCCACGGGGGGTGACGATCGCCGTCTCGAGGACCTGCTCCCCGGGCTCGAGCGTGTCCGCAGCGTGCTTCAGGATCTTCTTCGCCAGATCAGCCATGGGGGGATGATGCGCCAACGGGCGGCCCGTCGGGCCGCCCGTCACACATTGGCAATCGTCGGCGGCCGGCTACTCGGCCTTGTCGTCGCCCATCTTGCCGATGAAGTCCTTGGCGGCCTTCGCCGCGCCCTCGACCTTGTCGTCGATGTTGTCGGGGGTCTTGTCGGTGATCATGTCCTTGGCCTTGTCGATGGCCCCGGTGATCTTGTCCCCGTGCTCCTCGGCCAGGTCCTCGGCCTTGTCCTTGGCGTCGTCCAGCATGTCCTTGGCCTTGTCGGCGAAACCCATGGTCCTCATCCTTTTCATTTCTCGGTGACTGACTGTGTGGGCGGAGCCTAGCGACCCCACGGGGCTAGTCTCCATCCGCGACCTGTCCGATTCCCCCAGAACGAAGCGAGCAACCAGCGATGACCTCGACCGGAGCGCTCCACCTCGGTACCGCTGCAGACACCGACGAACGAGTGGAGGTGGACGCCGAGGACCTGACCACCCACGGGGTGATCGTGGGCATGACGGGCTCGGGCAAGACCGGCCTCGGCATCGTGGCGCTGGAGGAGGCCCTGCTGTCGGGCATCCCCACGCTGGTGCTGGACCCCAAGGGCGACATGGCCAACCTGTGCCTGACGTTCCCCCGGTTCAGGGGTGAGGACTTCCGTCCGTGGATCGACGAGGCCGAGGCCCAGCGCGAGGGACGCACACCCGAGGACCATGCGGCCGCCAAGGCGGAGCTGTGGCAGGGGGGCACGGCCCGGAGCGGCATCACCCCCGAGTGGATGCAGGCGTTGGCCGACGTCGACGTGACCATCTACACGCCGGGTGCCACCACCGGGGTCGGTCTGGACCTGGTCGGCCGCCTGGACGTCCCCGCCGACGCCGACCCCCAGGCGGTCAACGACGAGGTCACGGACCTGGTCTCGGGGCTGCTGGCGCTGGTCGACGTGGACTCCGACCCGCTGACCGGTCGCGAGCACATCCTGCTGACCAACCTGCTGACCGACGCGTGGGGCAAGGGCGAGTCGCTGGGCCTTCCCGACCTGGTCGCCCGCGTGCAGGACCCGCCGCTGCGCAAGCTCGGCGTGATGGACCTCGACACGTTCTTCCCGGCCAAGGACCGCATGGGCCTGGCCATGCGCCTCAACGGCATGCTGGCCTCCCCGACCTTCGCGGCTTGGGCGCAGGGGGCCCCGCTGGACATCCAGCAGATGCTCTTCGGTGACGACGGCAGTGCACGCTGCGCGGTCGTGTCGCTGGCCCACCTCGACGACAACGAACGGCAGTTCGTGGTCACCCTCGTGCTGTCCCGGCTGATCACCTGGATGCGCGGGCAGTCCGGCACCTCCTCCCTCCGGGCGATGGTCTACATGGACGAGGTCTTCGGGTTCGTGCCGCCGGTCGCCAACCCGCCGGCCAAGCAGCCGATCCTCACCATCCTCAAGCAGGCCCGCGCCTTCGGGGTCGGCATGGTGCTGTCGACGCAGAACCCCGTCGACCTGGACTACAAGGCGATCTCCAACGCCGGCACGTGGATGATCGGCAGGTTGCAGACCGAACGCGACCGCGACCGGCTGCTGGAGGGCATGCGCTCCGCTGACGGCGCGGTCGACATCGACGCCGTGGCCGCCGCGATCTCCAGCCTGGACAAGCGGCAGTTCGTGCTGCACTCCGCCAAGGACGGTGGCCGCGGGGTCTTCGGCACCCGCTGGGCGATGAACTACCTGGCGGGCCCGTTGACCGGTCCACAGATCGCCCAGCTCATGGCCGACAAGAAGGCCGAGCTGGCCGCCGCCGCGGCCACCGCCAGCGCGCCGGCCACAGCCTCGCCGACCGCCCCGACCACACCCCCGTCGACCACCCGCGCCGGGGAGGGCGCGGCAGCAGGGACCGCTGCGGCCGTGCCCGCCCCACCCGCCGGGACGACCCTTGCCGACGACGAGTCCACCGTCGCCCCGACCGTGCCCGACGAGGTCGTGCAGCGCTACCTCGACCCGGCGGCCGCATGGGCGGGCGAGGTCGGGGCGATCCCGGGCGGCACCCGCCTCGAACCCCACGTCGCCATCAGGGTGCGGATGACGTTCGACGAGACCAAGGCCGGCCTCGACCACACCGAGGAGTTCGAGGCCGTCCTCCCGCTTAACGACGACCCCAAGGACCTCTCGGGGCTGACCACCGTCGACTACGACGACCGTGACCTGCGCGAGGACGCACCGGACGGCGCGGTGTGGGTCATCCCGGAGGCGAAGATCGGCAACAAGACGTGGTGGAAGTCCGTCGAGGTGGGCGTGCGCGACGAGCTGTACCGCACCCGCACGATGACGGTGCTGCACAACACCGAGCTGGACTGCTGGAGCCGACCGGCGGAGACCCGCGAGGCGTTCGAGCAGCGCTGCGAGGTCCTCTCCGAGCAGCGCGAGGACGAGGAAGCGGCCAAGGTGCGCGACCGGTTCGCGACGAAGGCCGACCGGATCACCGCCGCCATGCGCACGGCACAGGACCGGGTCGCCCAGCTCGAGGCGGACGTCTCCTCGCGCAAGTCCAGCGAGCTCATCAACATCGGCTCGTCCATCCTCGGTGGGTTCCTCGGTGGGCGGAAGTCCGCGCGTGGAGTGGCAGCAGACCTGCGGCGGGCCGCCTCCAAGCGGGGCACCACCTCGCGCACGCAGCAACGGCTGGACACCGCCCAGGGCAAGCTCGTCGACGCCCAGGAGGACCTCATCGAGCTCGAGCAGGAGCTGTCGGCGGAGCTGATGGACATCGACCACCGCTGGATGCAGGCCGCCAGCGCCATCGAGGAGGTCGAGGTCGACCTGGAGAAGAACGACATCGACCTGGTTGCCGTCACGCTCGTCTGGGTACCCACGGCCGCCGCCTGAGCCCGCGTTCTCGGTCTCCACAGCGGTTGTCCACACCTGTGGACAACCGCGTGCTCGGTCTGTGGGGCGGGGGCGCCGCGCCGGGCGACCACCCGGCCACGGGATCGCGTTGTGCACTTCGGGCACGTGGTGCACTGAAGTGCACGAGCCGGCCCTCAGCTCGTGCACGTCGGGCGGCATGTGCGCGGAAGTGCACGAGACGGCTGTCGTGGAGGGGGGGGCGGGGGGCAGGGGGAGTGGTGGCGGCCGTCAGTCGCCGTAGTCGTGGTCGGGGTGGTCCGCCGTGCCGGCACGCCAGTAGCCGCGGATGACGACCCGGTCGCGTGCGCAGCCGTGGACATCCAGCAGGTCCCGCCGGATGTCGCGGACGGTCCGGGCCTCGGCGGCCACCCAGGCGTGCGCCTGGGACGGCAGGTCGGCTGCGACGACCGCCGCACGCAGCAGCGCGCCCGGCTCGTGGTCCCCGCGGGCCAACCACGACACCGTGGCCCCGGCGGGTGAGGCGACGTCCTGCGCGTCGGCGAGCTCGGGCACCTCGACGAGGACCTGCAGGGCCGTGGCGGAGGGGACGGCGGCGGCGATGGCGATGATCGCCGACAGGGCGGTCTCGTCGCCGGCCAGCAGCAGGTGGGCGGCGTCGGGGGAGGGGTGGTACCCCCGGCCCGGACCGGCCACGCCGATCACGTGCCCCGGTTGGGCCCTGGCTGCCCAGCTGCTGGCCGCACCCTCGCCGTGCAGCACCATGTCGACGGACAGGCGGTGGGTGGACGGGTCGAACGCACGTGGGGTGTAGGTCCGGACGATCGGCCTGCTGGCGCGTTCCGGGAACTCCAGGCCGTTCGGACCGAACGTGGGGATCGTGGCCACCCGTTCGCCGGGGGTGGGCAGGAACAGCTTGACGTGGCCGCCGAACCCGTCCCGTGCGGGATCGAAGTCGGCCAGCTCGGGGCCCTCGACGGTGACGCGCTGCACGTGCGGGCTGATGCGCTGGCTGTCGGTGACCGTGGCGCGGCGGATGCGCCGACGGGGAGGCCCGGTCGGTGGGGCGGTGGGCGTCGTCTCGGTGGCAGTGCGCTCGGTGGCGGGCATGGCGGTCCTCTCGGGCTGGATTTGCGTCGGCACAACGGCGTAGGTAAACCTCACCTTACTTAAGCAAGCCTTACCTCACCCAACTCGGAGATCCACGATGACCGCCCGTCCCCGCCGCATGCCGCTGCGCGCCCTCCTGCTCGTCCTGCTGCTGTCGCTCGCCGCCGCGTGTGCCGACACGACCGCCACCGCCGACGCGACCGGATCGTCCACCGCCACCGCCGACGCCGACGCCGACGCGAGCGGATCGTCGACCGCCACCGCCACCGCCACCGCCACCGCCGACGCCGACCCAGCCGACGGCGCGGCCGCCGACGAGGTGGTGATCGCCCACGCGCAGGGCGAGACGACCGTGCCGACCGATCCGGAGACGGTCGTCGTGTTCGACCTCGGCGCGCTCGACATGCTCGACTGGGCTGGCGCCCCGATCGCCGGTGTCCCGGACGTGCCGAACCTGCCCGAGCACCTGGCGCAGTACGCAGGCGAGGAGTACGCGAAGGTCGGCACGCTGTTCGAGCCCGACTACGAGGCCGTCAACGCCCTCGAGCCCGACCTGATCGTCGTCGCGGCTCGCTCCTCGACCGTCTATCCGGAGCTGTCGGAGCTCGCGCCGACCATCGACCTGACCACCGACGACGACGACTTCCTCGGGTCCATCGAACGCAACCTGGAGATCATCGGGGAGATCCACGGTGTGCAGGACCGCGTCGCCGACGCCCTTGCCGACGTCGATGCCGCCATCGCCGCGGTCAACGACAAGGCGGCCGAGGCCGGCACCGGGCTGATCGTGCTGACCACCGGCGGCGAGGTGTCGGCCTACGGGCCCGGCTCGCGCTTCGGCATCATCCACGACCTGCTGGGTGTCGCCCCGGCAGTCGAGGACGTCGAGGCCGCCACCCACGGCGACGCCATCTCGTGGGAGTTCATCGCCGAGGCGAACCCCGACCACCTGTTCGTCCTCGACCGCGACGCCACCATCGGGGAGGACGGCGAGGCCGCATCGGTCATGCTGGACAACGAGATCGTCCACCAGACCACCGCCTGGGCCAACGGCGACGTGCACTACCTCGACGGCGTCAACTGGTACCTGGTCCCCTCGGGCCTGCGGTCGGTCCAGGCGATGATCGGCGAGATCGACGCCGCCCTGTCGTGACCGGTCCCCTCGTGACCGGGCCCGTGGTGACCGGCCTCCTGCGCTCGCCGGGCAGGCGCTCGGCTGGCTGGACCGTCCCCATCGGGATGGGCCTGCTGGGCGTTGCCACCGTGGCCTCCATGGCCATCGGGGTCAGCGACCTCGACGTCGTGGGGGTGGTCCGTGCTGACCCCGATGCGCTGCGGCTGCTGCTGGTCAGCCGCCTGCCCCGGGCCGTCGCGATCCTGCTCGCCGGGGCCGGTGCCGGCGTGGCAGGGATGATCATGCAGCACCTGGCCCGCAACCGGTTCGTCGCCCCCTCGACCGCCGGCACGATCGAGTCGGCGGGCCTGGGCATCGTCGTGGCCACACTCGCCTTCACCGGCGCCTCGCTGATGGTGAAGATGGTCGTGGCCGTCGCCTTCGCGATGGCCGGCACGGCGATCCTGCTGGCGCTGCTGCGTCGCCTGGAGCTTCGCGACACGCTGATGATCCCGCTGGTCGGCCTGCTGTTCGGCGGGGTCGTCCGGTCGGTCGCGACGTTCCTCGCCTATCGCCTCGACCTCCTGCAGTCCCTCGGCGCGTGGACCAACGGGGACTTCTCCGGCGTGCTGCGCGGCCGCTACGAGCTGCTGTGGCTGGTCGCCGGTGCCGTGCTCCTCGCCTACCTCTGGGCCGACCGGTTCACGGTCGCGGGCATGGGGGAGGAGATGGCCACCAACCTGGGGCTGTCCCACCGTCGGGTCGTCGCCACCGGGCTGTTCGTCGTGGCCGCGGTGACCGGCATCGTCGTGGTCGTCGTCGGCGCCATCCCGTTCCTCGGCCTGGTGGTCCCCAACGTCGTCTCGTTGTGGCGCGGGGACAACCTGCGGTCCTCCCTGCCGCTGGTGGCCCTGTGCGGTGCCGGCTTCGTCCTCGTGTGCGACGTCATCGGCCGCGTCGTCAGGTACCCCTACGAGGTGCCCGTGGGCACCGTTGTCGGCGTGGTCGGCAGCGTGGTGTTCCTGGCCCTCGTCCTCAGGCGTCCCGTTCGTGTCGGTGGTTGAGTTGCTCGTGCCCAACCACCGGCCCGACATCCGGGGCGGTCCGACGGCGCCGTGGCCGGGGGGCCACGGCGACCGTCGGACTCGTCGCGTCCTGCTCGTCCTGCTGGCCGTGGCGCTCGCGGTCGTCGCGGCCTTCATGCTGCTCGGCGTCCGGGGCTCCTGGGCGTTCGCGCTGGAGCTGCGCGCCACCAAGGTGGCAGCCATGGTCGTCGTCGCCGCCGCGGTCGGGACCTCCACGGTCCTGTTCCAGACCATCACCACCAACCGGATCCTGACCCCCAGCATCATGGGCTTCGACGCCCTCTACGTGCTGATCCAGTCCGCCGCCGTGTACTGGTTGGGCGGGCTGGAGGTGTCGCGGGTCCGCCCCGAGGTCCGCTTCGCCGTCGAGACCGCCGCCATGGTCGGGTTCGCCCTCGTCCTGCATCGGCTGCTGTTCGGATCGACCGGCCGCGACCTGCACGCCGTGGTGCTGGCCGGGGTCGTGTGCGGCACGTTGTTCGCCTCCGGCAGCGACCTCGTCGGTCGCCTGATCGACCCCAACGAGTTCGTCGTCCTCGCCGACCGGCTGTTCGCCAGCGTCAACACCGTGCGGGAGGAGCTGCTGGCCCTCTCCGCCGTCGTCGTCGCCGGCGGGGCCGGGCTGGCCTGGCGGGGCAGGCGCCAGCTCGACGTCGTGGCCCTCGGCCGCGAGACGGCGCTCGGCCTCGGCGTCGACCACCGCCGGCTCGTCACCGCACAGCTCGTGCTGGTCGCCGTGCTGGTGGCCGTGCCGACCGCCCTGGTCGGTCCGGTCACCTTCCTCGGGCTGCTGACGGCGAACCTCGCGCGGCAGCTGACCGGCACCAGCCGCCATGCCGTCGTCCTGCCCGCGGCGACGCTGCTGGGCGTCATCGCGCTGGTCGGCGGCCAGCTCGTGCTCGAGCGACTGCTCGGGTTCGGCACAGCCCTGGGCATCGTCGTCAACCTCGTCGGCGGCCTGTACTTCCTGGTGTTGCTGATGAAGGAGGGTCGCCGATGATCGTCATCGACGGCGTGACCAAGTCCTACGGATCGACGGTGGTCGTCGACGACGTCTCGCTGGTGCTGCCGAGGGGAGGGGTGACCGCCGTCATCGGCCCCAACGGGGCCGGCAAGTCGACGCTGCTGTCGATCGTCGGCCGCTTGCTGGACCCCGACCGAGGGTCGGTCACCGTCGACGGGATGGACGTGGCGTCCACCCCGTCGCGGGACCTGGCCCGACGGCTGGCAATCCTGCGCCAGGACACCCACCTCTCGGTCCGGGTGACCGTCCGCGAGCTCGTGGCGTTCGGCCGGTTCCCCCACTCGCGGGGCCGGCTGTCGGCGGAGGACACCACCGCCGTCGCCGAGGCGATCGCGTTCCTGGAGCTCGAGCCGTACGCCGAGCGGTACCTCGACCAGCTGTCGGGCGGCCAGCGCCAGCGGGCGTTCGTCGCGATGACGTTGGCGCAACGAACCGACTACGTGCTGCTCGACGAGCCGCTGGCCAGCCTCGACATGCGGCACTCCGCCGCCATGATGCGGTTGCTCCACCGCATGGCCAGCGAGCTCGGTCGCACCGTCGTGGTGGTGATCCACGACATCAACTTCGCGTCGTGGCACGCCGACCGGATCGTCGCCATGCGCGACGGGAGGGTGGTCGCCGACGGACACCCCACCGACATCGTCGAGGGGGCCGTCCTCAGCGATGTCTTCGACACGCCCGTGGACGTCCACGAGGTCGCCGGCAAGCGGCTGGGGGTGTACTTCGGCTGACGCCGGTGCCCTTACCAACCCCTTACCGGGCCCCGCGACGGCGGATCGTGGTGGTACGACCTGTGCCCTCAACGACCGCGTCGACAGGACACCTGATGATCTCCCCACGCCACACCATGACCGCCCTCGTGCTCGCCCTCGGGCTGCTGCTGACCGCCTGCGGTGGTGGCGGGAGCGACCTCGTCCAGACCTTCGTCGACGAGGGCGCCACCCAGGAGGAAGCGGAGTGCTTCGTCGACGCCGTCGGCGACGAGCAGGCCCAGCTGCTGGTCGACAACATCGACGCCGACGAGCCGCCGGAGGGCATCGACATCGACGCCCTGACCGATGCGCTGATCGAGTGCGGGGTCGACCTGGACTGATCACCCACCGGTGAGGAGTCCGCACTGCCCGGGTCGGCCGATGTCGCACCCGGGCAGTACGGTGTCGCCGCGATGCTCGAGGTGACGCGGGGTGCGACCGGTGACGTCCTGGTGGGGGCGCTGGCCGACGTGCTCGCAACCCCGCTGCCCGACCCGATGGCCCGCGAGCACGTCGTGGTCCACAGCCACGGCATCGAGCGTTGGATCAGCCAGCACCTCGGCCTGCGGCTCGGTGCGACGGGGCGGGCCGACGGGGTGTGCGCCAACGTCGCGTTCCCCTCGCCATCCGACGTCGTCGCCGAGGTCATGCGCGCCGCCGGGGCCGACCCGGTCGCGGTCAGGGCCTGGCAGCCGGCGTCGCTGACCTGGCGGTTGCTGGACCTCGTCGACCGCGGCCTTCCCCCGGCCGCGCGACCGCTGGCCGCCCGCACCGAGGCGGCCGGCGATCGACGGCTGGTTCCCCTCGGCCTGCTCGCCCAGCAGCTGCACCGCTACGCCGTCCACCGCCCCGACATGGTGCTGGACTGGCTGGACGGCGGCCGTGGTGACGGCGCCGGTGGGACGCTGGACGACGCCGACGCCTGGCAGGCCGAGGTCGTCCGGCTGCTCGCCGCACACATCGACCGGCCCGCCTTCCCCCAGCAGGTCGTCGACACGGTGGCGGCGCTCGACGGCGGTGCTCCCACCCCTCCGGGGCTCCACCGCCTCGCGCTGTTCGGGTTCACCGCCATCCCCTCGACCCAGCTGGCGGTGCTCGCCGCGCTTGCCCGACGCATCGACGTGCACCTGCTGCTGCTGCATCCGTCCGCGGCGGACTGGGCGGCCGTGCAGTCCGTCACGGGCACGATCGACGCCCGGGGCCTGCCGATCCTGCCGGCCCGGCGGGACGTCGTGCTGCCCGATCCGCGAAACCGCCTGCTGCGTGCCTGGGGGCGCGACGTGCGCGAGCTGCAGGTCGTCGTCCAGACCGTCGCCGACGGCACCCGTGACGTCGACGCCGACACCGCGGACACCCTGCCGATGCGCCCGACGATCCTTCAGCGCCTGCAGCGCGCCGTGCGGACCGACTCGCCCCTCGACGGGGTGACCGGGACGGTCGATCCCGACCAGAGCGTGCAGCTGCACGCCTGCCCCGGCCGGGCCCGCCAGGTCCAGGTGCTACGTGACGAGATCCTGCGGGTCATGGCCGCCGACTCGACGATCCGCCCGCGCGACATCATCGTCATGTGTCCCGACGTCGAGGCCTTCGCCCCGCTGGTCGCGGCGCACCTGGCGGGCGGCGGCAGCGCGGCGGACGACCGGCCCGACCTGCGCGTCCGGCTGGCCGACCGGTCGTTGCGGCAGACCAACCCGATCCTGCGGCTGCTCGACGAGGTGCTGGACCTCGCGGCCACGCGCGTCACCGCCAGCCGCCTGCTGGACCTTCTGGCCGCCGACCCGGTGCGTCGCCGGTTCGGCTTCGACACCGATGACCTCGAGGACATCGGCACGTGGCTGGAACGGGCCGGGGTGCGTTGGGGCGTCGACGCGGCCGAACGGTCACGCTTCGGCCTCGACGGCGTGCGCCACAACACCCTCGACGAGGGACTCGACCGGCTGCTGCTGGGGGTGGCCATGGCCGACGAGGGCAACCGGACCCTCGAGGGGATCACGCCCTACGACGACATCGAGGGGACCGGCGTGCGCACCGTGGGCCGCCTGGCCGAGGTCGGCAACCGGCTGGCCGCCCTGCTGCCCCAGCTGCGCACCCCCCGCCCGGTCGACGCGTGGGTCGACCTGCTGGGCGACACCGTCGACCAGCTCGGCCTGGCCTCCCGGGACGAACCGTGGCAGCGCACCGAGCTGACGGCGCTGCTCCGTGACCTGGCCGACAGCGCCGACGGCCTGCCGACGGACGTGGCGCTGGGCGAGGTCCGCGACCTCCTGGCCGACCGGCTGCGCGGCCGACCCAGCCGGGCCAACCACATGACCGGCGACCTGACCGTGTGCACCCTCGTGCCGATGCGGTCGGTGCCCCACCGGGTCGTCTGCCTGCTCGGAATGGACGACGGGGTGTTCCCGCGCACGTCCCGGCCGCACGTCGACGACCTGATCGCCCGGACGCCCCGTGTGGGGGACCACGACCCGCGGACCGAGGACCGCCAGCTGCTGCTGGACGCAGTTGCCTCCGCCAGCGACCACCTGATCGTCACGTGGACGGGGCAGGAGGAACGCAGCGACGAGGCCGTGCCGCCGTGTGTGCCGGTCGCCGAGCTGATGCGCGCTGTCGACCAGCTCGACCCGGACGCCGACCGGCCGCTGTCGGACCGCCTGACCACCCGGCATCCACGGTACGCCCACGACCCGGCCGCGTTCGACCCAGACGGTCGTCCCGGCTTCGACCGGCTGGCGTACCGGGCCGCTGCGGCCACCGTGTCGACCGAGGACACCGGACCGGCGCTGCTGCCGCCGCCCGAGGACGACGACGTCGACCTGGCCGCGCTGTCGCGGTTCGCGATCGACCCGGCGACCACCTTCGTCCGAGAGGCGCTGGGCATCTGGGTGCCCGAGGACCCCGAGGCGCCCGACGAGAACGTGCCGGTCGAGCTCGACGGCCTCGAGGGCTGGAAGGTCGGTGAGGCGCTGCTGGCCGTGGACCCGTCCGACACCGAGGCCCTCGACGCCGTCGTGACCGCGGCCCGCGGTCGTGGCCTGCTGCCCCCACCCGAGCTGCGGCCGGGCAAGGTGAACACCATCCCGGTGATGGTGGAGGAGCTGCGCGCCCACTGCGAGCAGATCGGGGTGCCCGCCGACGGATCGGGCGACCACGTCGCCGTCGACGTCGAGGTCGGCCGCTGGCGAGTGCACGGGGCGGTGCACGGCGTGGTCGGGGACCGCATCGTCGACGTGTCCTACTCGCGGCTCACCGGCAAGCGGCTGATGCGGGCGTGGATCGACCTGCTCGCCCTCACCGTGCAGGACCCGGACCGTTCCTGGGAGTCCGTCGTCGTCGGACGCGACAAGGTCCAGCGCAAGGACGTCGCGTCCAGCCGGCGCATCGACCCGCTGGCCCCGTCCGCGGACCGCCGCCTGGAGCTGGCCACCGGCTTCCTCGCCGACCTGCTGCAGCTGCGCCACGACGGCCTGCGCGAACCGCTCGTCGTGCCGTCGGACACCGCCCATGCCTACGCCCGGGCGAGGGTGGTCGACCACGAACCCCCGGAGGAGGCCGACAACACCGCGGCGAAGGCATGGGACCCCCACCCGATGGGGTTCTCCAGCGACTGCGGCCGCCCCGCCCACGTGCTGCTGCTCGGTGACGTCCACACCTACGACCGGCTGACCCGCGACCCCGCCCGGACGGACGACCAGCGGCTGGGCATGGCGGCCGAGCCCCACCGCTTCGGCGCGCTCGCCATGCGGCTGTGGGCACCCGTGCTGCAGCGCCTGGGAGGCCAGCGATGACGACCGATCGCGCCCTCGCCCCAGCCTTCGGGATCGGTGTCCACCCGCTGCCCGTGGGCCACCACACGCTCGAGGCGTCCGCGGGCACCGGCAAGACCCATGCCATCGTCGGGCTGGCCACCCGATACCTGGCAGAGGGCCGCTGCACCGCGGAGGAGCTGCTGGTCGTCACCTTCTCCCGCTCGGCGTCCCGCGAGCTCCGCGGACGGTTGCTGACCCGGCTGTCGACCAGCGTCGACCAGCTCGACGCAGCCGTGTCCGGCCGCCCCGTGCCCGGCGACGTCGACGACGAACAGCTGCATGACGCCCTGGCCTCCCCCGAGCACGGTGACCCGGCCGCACGCCTGGCCCGCCTGCGCACGGCGCTGGCCGACATCGACCATGCCAGCATCGCCACCATCCACGGGTTCTGCGACGACCTGCTCCGGCGGCTGGGGGACCCGGCGCTGGGGACGCTGCTGGAGGACGAGGGGGCGCTGGCGACCCAGATCATGGGCGACGTGTACGTCCGGATGGCCCGGCACGAACCGCGGCTCGGCGACGACCTGCCGTACGCCCCGATGAAGGCGCTGCCCATCATCCGGGCGGGCATGCAGCACCCACGTTCGGCGCTGCGTCCCGACGCGTCCTTCGACGACGAGGGTGGCGCCAGGGTCTGGATGGCGATCGCTGCCGGCGTCGAAGCCGCCAAGCGCAAGCAGGCCGGGCGCCTGCACAGCCACGACGACCTGCTCGACCGGTTGGCTGCCCAGCTGACCGACGAGGACCGTGGCCCCACGGTCGCCGACCTCGTCGGCACGCGGTTCCGTGTCGGCCTGGTCGACGAGTTCCAGGACACCGACCCCGTCCAGTGGCAGATCCTCACCGCGCTGTTCGGCGACCCCGACGGGGCCGACGGCCGGAGCCTGGTCCTGGTCGGTGACCCCAAGCAGGCCATCTACGCCTTCCGTGGCGCCGACATCTCCACCTACCTCGCGGCCCGCGGCGACCGGCCCGACGCCACGCTCCAGCGCAACCACCGCAGCGACGGTCCCGTCGTCGAGGCGTGCACCACCCTCTTCACCGGCATGCCGCTGGGCTACAGCCGGATCCGCGTCGACCCGGTCGTGCCGACCAAGCCGGTCCGGCTGGACCCGCCGCCGGTGGCGCCCGTCGCCATCCGGCTGGTCGATCCCGACGCCGACATCCCCGCCAGCCGGTGGGGTCCGCTGGTCGGCAAGATGCGCGAGTTCGTCGCCCGCGACGTGGCCGCCCACACCGTCGAGCTGCTCTCGGCGGGCACGACGGTCATCGAGGACGACGGCGGCAGACGTGACCTCGGCCCCGCCGACATCGCCGTCCTCGTGCGGACCAACGCCCAGGCCCGCCTGGTCCAGACCCACATGCACGAGGTCGGGCTCCCGACCGTCCTCAACGGCGTCGGCAACGTGCTGGACACCCCCGCTGCCCGTGACTGGCTGGCCGTGCTCCGCGCCGTGCAGCAGCCGTGGCACGCCGGCAGCGCCCGGCTGGCCGCCCTGACCGACCTGATCGGCTGGTCCCCCGAACGGGTCGCCGCAGGTACCGACGAGGACGTCGACGGCCTGCACGTGATGCTGCACGAGCTCGCCGAGCACCTGCACGCCCACGGCGTGGCCGCCGCCCACCGCTGGCTGGACGCCCGCACCAGCTTCTCGCCTCGCCTGCGGTCGCGTCCCGGCGGCGACCGGCGGCTCGCCGACCTGCTTCACGTCACCGAGGTCCTGCACGCCGAGGAACGCAGCTCCGCCCACGGGCTCGGATCGCTGATCAGCTGGCTCGAGTCGGCCATGGCGTCGGCCGTCGACCCGCCCCCCGACCGGCTGGCCCGCCGGCTCGAGCAGACCGGCGATGCGGTGGAGATCATGACCGTCCACGGCGCCAAGGGGCTCCAGCGCCGCGTCGTGCTCGTTCCCTTCCTGTGGGACGTCGTCGGGATCATGGACGACGTCATCGTCTTCACCGACCCCACGAGCAAGCGACGGATGGCCGACGTCGGTGGCAAGTGGCCGCGCCGTCCCGAACACGCCGCGCACAAGGAGATCGCCGAGCAGGAGGCCGAGCAGGAGGAGATGCGGCTGGCCTACGTCGCGGCCACCCGCGCCATGCACCACCTCGTCCTCTGGTACGGCCACGCCAACAGGGCGAAGCAGTCGCCCATGTCGACGCTGCTGGGACGTGGCCGGGTCACCCCGACGGCCACCCACGCCGTCCGCAACGCCACCGACCTGGTGGACGGCCACCCCGGGCTGTTCCACCGCACCGTCGTCACCGACTGGGCATCCCGGGACCGATGGACCCCGCCCGACCGCACCCCCCGCGTCGAGTTGTCGACGTTCGACCGCGACATCGACCGCGGATGGCGCCGGTACTCCTACTCCGGGCTGGTCGCCGCCGGCACCGCTGACGCGCTGGCCGCCAGCGGCGGGGTGGCCGGGCTGTCCGCCGACGCACCGCGGGTGGTCGACGACGGGGTCCCTGCCGGGCCCGACGCCCTTGACGACCCGGTCGGCACCGCCGGCGCCCATGCCGGACCCGAACCCGAGGACCCCGACGACCTCGGGGCGGTCGTGCCGCTGACCGTCATGCCCGGCGGGGCCGACGTGGGCAGCGCCGTGCACGCCGTCTTCGAGCACATCACCTTCGACGCCGACGACCTGGCCGAGCAGATCGCGCGGCAGCTGGCCGTGCAGGCACGGGCGTCCTCGGTGGACCTGACGGAGGTCGACGGCATCGTCGACGCGCTCGTCGACGTCGTCCACACCCCGCTCGGGCCGGCCGCGGCCGGACGGGCGCTGCGTGACATCGGCCGGGCCGACCGGATCGACGAGCTCGAGTTCGAGCTGCCCGTCCTGCCGGGCGACCGCGCCGACGACGCCGGCCGGGTACTGCTGACCGACCTGGCCCTGCTGCTGCGGCGCCACCTGCCCGACGACGACCCGCTGGCCGACTACGCCGACGTGCTCGAGGACGCGCTCGGCAGCGTGGAGATCCGCGGCTACCTGGCCGGCTTCATCGACCTCATCGCCCGTGTGCCCGACGCCGACGGAGGCCCCGACCGGTTCCTCGTCGCGGACTACAAGACCAACCGCATCGGCCCGGCGGGGGTGGAGGAGCTGCACGTCGGCCACTACAGCCGCGCCTCCATGGCCGAGGCGATGATGCACCACCACTATCCGGTGCAGGCGCTGTTCTACGCCGTGGCCACCCACCGGTACCTGCGCTGGCGGATCGCCGACTACGACCCGGCGGTGCACCTGGCCGGCGTGGCCTACCTGTTCGTTCGCGGCATGACCGGGCCGGACGCGCCCGTCCAGCCCGACGGCACCCCGTACGGGGTGTTCACGTGGACACCCCCTCCCGCGCTGCTGGAGGATCTCGATCGCCTGCTGACCGAGGGCCTGGACCCGGAGGACCGCCCGTGACCGGCGTCCCCGCATCCACACCCGTCCCCGGCCCCCAGCCGGTCGGCGTCGACCCCCATGACGCCGAGCGTGTCGTGGGGGCCGCGGGGCTGCTCGGGGTGTTCAACGCCGCCGGCATCCTCTCGGCCGCCGACGTGCACGCGGCGCTGCGCATCGGCAGGTTGACGCGCACCACCGACGAGCTGGCCGTCCTGGGTGCGGCCTTCGCGGTCCGGGCCCCCCGGTTCGGCCACGTCTTCGCGGCGATCCGCCAGCTCGCGGACACCGTCGTCGACGAGGACGGACGTGTCGTCGAGCTGCCGGTCGAGACCTGGCCCGACCCCGACGGGTGGATCGCCGCCGTCGCCGGGTCGCCCCTGGTCGGTGCCGACGGGCCGCTGCACCTGGAGGACGACCGGCTGTACCTGGACCGGTACTGGCGCAACGAGCAGGCGGTGGCCGACGCCATCGTCGGCCGAGTGGGCTCCGGCGGCAGCGCCGTGGAGCTGCCCGCAGAGGGCACCCGGGCGCTGGACACGCTGCTGTCGGCCAACGTCGAGCAGAACGCCGCCGCCCATGCAGCGCTGCGCACCGGCCTGTCGGTCATCGCCGGCGGCCCCGGGACCGGCAAGACCTCGACGGTTGCGCGGATGGTCGGCGTGGCGCTGGCCCATGCCCGCGTCGAGGGCCGGCCGGTGCGCATCGCCATCGGGGCGTTCACCGGCAAGGCCGCCGCCCGGCTGGGCGAGGCCATCCGCCAGGCCGCCGAGGCCATCGACCCGGCCCTCGCCGCCGACGGCACGGTCGACGTCGACGGGGCCCTGGCCATCGTCCCGACCACGCTGCACCGGTTGCTGGGATCGATGGGGTCGCGCACCCGGTTCCGCCACGACGCCGACAACCCGCTGCCGTTCGACCTCGTGATCGTCGACGAGGTGTCGATGGTGTCGCTGTCGATGCTCGCCCGCCTGCTCGAGGCCATGCGGCCCGACGCCACGCTCGTCCTGGTCGGCGACCCCGACCAGCTGGCAGCGGTCGAGGCGGGCACGGTGCTGGGCGACATCATGGCCGCCGCCGACGGCACCCCGCTGGCCGAGCAGGTCACCACCCTGCGGACCAACTACCGCTCCGACAAGGGCATCTCCACCTACGCCCAGCTCATCCGGGCCGGCGACGTCGACGGGGCGCTGGCCGCCATGGTCCGCAACCCCGCCGACCCCACCGCCCAGGCGGTCAGCCTGGTCGTGCCGGACCGGCCGGGCTCGTGGCCCCACGGGACCGGCACCCTCGCGGGGGTGCGAGCGCTGCTCGAACCGCAGGTCCGTGAGGCCATGCGGTTGGGCCTGGCGGGGAAGGCCGACGAGGCGCTGCGGACCACGATGTCGGCGCAGGTCCTGTGTGCGCACCGTCGTGGCATCGACGGGGTGACCGTGTGGAACGCCGCGGTCGAGGGCTGGGCCATGGACGTGCCCAGCTACCAGCGGCCCGAGTGGTACGCCGGCCGGCCCGTCATGGTCAGCCGCAACGACTACGACCTGGGTGTCTTCAACGGCGACGTCGGTGTGACCGTGGAGACCGACGGCAGGCTGCGGGTCATCATCGACGGCCGCGACGGCGCCCCCATCGAACGTCGTCGGCTGGGGTCGGTCCAGACCGTGCACGCGATGACGATCCACAAGAGCCAGGGCAGCGAGTTCGACGACGTGGTCGTGGTCCTGCCGACCGACCCCTCGCCGATCGTCACCCGCGAGCTGCTGTACACCGCCGTCACCCGTGCCCGCCGGTCGGTCACGGTCGTCGCGACCGAGGACGCCGTCCGCCGGGCGATCAGCCGACCGGTCACCCGCGCCAGCGCCCTGCCCGACCGGTTGCGACGCGCGCTCTCCTGAACGGGTTTCTCGGCGGCCGGGGAGGAATCCGACGGCCGCGATCGGTAGAGGAGGGTGCCCGACTCCTCCGAGGACCACCGTGACCGTCTCCATCACCGTCGATCCCGACGACCTGCGTGCCCACGCGGACCACGCACGCGCCATCGCGGCCCGTGTCGAGGACATCGCGTCCAGCGGCGGGGCCCCGAGCGACAACGCCGTCGGCCATGCCGCCATCGCCGACGCAGTGGCCGACGTCCGACGCGCCTCGCGCGAGCGGGCCGACACGATCGCCGAGCAGCTCGAGGACGCCGCGGGGTACCTCGACGGCACGGCCGTGTCCGCCGAGCTCCTCGACCGCCTGCTCAGCATCTTCTAGGCGACGACGTGGCCGGACGAGGGAAGGACTTCACGCTCCTGGGCGGCAACGACCCGGCACCCGGGGACATCGAGGTGCTGAAGTACATGCGTGCGGGCGTCGACGACCTGACCACGTCCAGCACCGACCTGGCGGCCGACGTGGACGGGCTGGGGCTCGCGGTCGGCACCTCCGACTGGAGCGGGGACAGCGCCGACGGGTTCCTTCGGACCCTCGCCACCACCCCGCCGATGGTGGCCGCCCAGGGCGAGGCGTGGACGGCGGTGTCAGGGGTGCTGGCCGACTGGGCCGCGACGGTCGAGGGCATGCAGGCCCGCGCCGACGTCCTGCTCGACCTGGCCGAGGCCAACGAGGATCGACGGCTCGCCCTGGTGCAGGCACGACCGGCCGCGGTGCAGGCGCTGGCGAGCGCCCGTGACGCACTCCGCGACGCGCGCGACGACGAGGACGGCTCGACCGACAGCGCCCGCCGGGCGGTCGAACGTGCCGCCGAACGGCTGGCGGAGATCGATGCCGGCATCGCGGAGTGCGAAGCCGAGGCGGCCCGCCTGAAGGGTGAGGCGGCCGCGCTGCTGGAGGAGCACGAGGCCGCCGCGATGGCCGTGGCCCAGCGGCTGCGGGCGGCGATCCCCCCGACGCCGGACCTGCTGCCGTTCGGGGTCGCGGTCGCCGCGGCCGTCGCAGACGACCTGATCCCGGGCTTCGATGCCGCCGGCAGGGACGGCATCATCGACCCGTCGGAGCTCGGTGAGCTGCTGCTGCACGTCCAGGGGGAGCTGCTCGATCCCGACCACGACCTGACCGACGACGCGCTGCGTGCCACCGAACGCATGCTCGAGGCGCTGGCCCGACACGAGGCTGCGGCCGGCGCCGTCGTCGAGGCGCTCGGGACCGGCGGGGTCGCCGCCTCCCTCACCAGCCTGGAGTACCTCGGGCGCTACCGGGATGCGGCGGACCACGGTGACCTCGCCGAGGCGATCCTGTCCATGATCGGCGCGGCGTCCCACAGCGCGGCCGGACGCCAGACCCTCGTGGCGACCGTCGAGGACAACGGTCCGTTCACCGCCGTGATCCTCGCCACCGTCGCCGGCCTGGGCACCGACGTGCTCGTGGCCATCGCCGAGGAGGTCCTGCCCGACCGGGACTTCTTCCTCATCCCGGCCCGCAACGAGTTCTTCCCCAGCATGGGCTTCGGTGAGCACCTGGCGGTCGTGCTGACGGCGTTGTCCAGCGATCCCGACGCCGTCCGGGCCTACCTCGACCCCGGTGACGCCGACCAGCTCGCCGAGCGGGTCAGGCTGCTGCTCGACCTCGACCCCTACGCCCACGGCGTGGACGAAGGGGTCATCGCCGTCCTCGTCGCGGCCCTGCACACGAGCAACGGTGACGCCCTCGCCGTGGCCGAGGCGTTGGCGGGGACCATCGCCGGGGACGGGGCCGGCCACCTCGACATCAACCTGGCCCTGACCGCGCTCCTCCAGCCACACCTCGCCGAGATCATCGACGACCTCGCCCTGCCCAGCAGCGACCTGACCCACGCCGACGTGACCGCCCTGTTCACCAACCTGCTGGACGGGCTCGACGGCCCCGATGCACAGGTGCTGACCGATCTCGTGATCAGCGCCGCCGTCGCCGACGCGGCCGCGCTGGGCCTCGACGACATCCCCGACGACACCGCGCTGTCGGACCTGCTGAAGAACGAGCTGGCCGACTGGCTCAACCCGCTGCAGCACGCGCTGGAGGCCAACGAGCTGTCGGTGGAGGAAGCCCGCGCCGCGATCACCTCGGCGTTCACCACCGGCGCCGGCCTCGCCAGCACCGTGATCGGCCTGGCCGGCCCGTCGGGTGCGGTGGCCAAGGTGGTGGCCCGCGAGGTCACGAAGCGCCTGACGACGTGGATCGCCGAGGAGGTCGCCGACGCCGTCGCCCCGGACCAGGTGCCGGCGCCTTCGGTCCACCAGCAGACGACCGTTATCGTCAACGAGATGTTGCCGCTGCTGCTGCACAACCCCGAGGCGCTCGGGCACATGCTCGACACCAACGCGGTGACGCTGGTCGATGACGGCGACGTGCCGTCCGGGACCGACCCCGGGCTGGTCATCGACGTCGGCAACGGGCAGGTGGCCGTCGTCAACGAGCACACCTACGAAACCTTCTTCAACGACATCCTCGACGCCGTCGAGGCCGGCACGTGACCTGGGGTGTCGTCCACCGCGTCCTCCTCGCGGCCCTGCTCGCCGCGACGTTGGTGGCCTGCACGGCCGCGCCCGATCTGGTCGATGTTGCGACGCGGGCGGGGCTCGCCGAGGCGGCCGAGGACTCCGCAGATGTGGTCGAGGTCCTCGCGGAAGACCCGGCCGCGGCCCGGTCACTGCTGCTGGACGCCGTCGACCCCACCGAGTCCTGGCGGGCGCTGCTGGAGTCCGACGTCGCCCCGGAATCGGTGGCAGGAGTCGTGGCCGGCCTGTCCACCGACCCGTCCCTGGCGACCCCGTTGCTGACCGCGGCAGGTGCGGGGACCGGGGCCGCTCGCGACGCCGACCCCGACACGGTGCTCCTCGTGCTGGACGCCCTGGGCCCGGCCATCCGTCGTGCGGCGACCCCGAACGACACCGGCCTGACCGACGACGTGTTCGAGGGCACCTTCGACGGCATGCTCGCACCGCTGGACGGTGACGACGTGACGGCCGCAGCCCGCCTCGTGATCGCCCACCAGGCGTCGGGCGTGCGCGAGTGGGGACCGGCCGTGGCCGACGACGGCATCCGGGGCGGGGACTTCATGGACGCCGTGGTCACCTCGGTCGCCGCGGTGGTCGGCCCGTTCGGCCGAGCGCTGACCGACCGGGTCGGGGCCGAACGTGCCGAGGTCGTCCTCGACGAGGCGCTGCGGGACGTGGCCGCGCTCCTGGCGATCGTCGACCCGGAGGACACCCCCACCCCCGCCGATCGCCTGGCCGCCGCACGCACCCCCGGGACCGACTGGGAGGCCGGCGAGATCCCCGTGCAGGCCAACAACCTCGGCGCCGCCCTCGCCACGCTCTCGACCCAGCACCTGCTGGACGACGACGGCATCCGGGCCCGCCTGGTCCCCGGCACCATCACCCCCGGCGACGCCATCCCCGAGGACAGCACGAGCTTCCACGCCTTCGCGACGCGGACGCTGGACTCCGGGGCCGTGGTCGCCATCCACGAGGTCCTGTGGGAGAACATGGTGTCGGACCTGCGCAGCACGACCATCAGCCCGCTGGAACGTCGCTGGGACGAATGAGCCGCTGGTGGTGGGCTCGCCGAGTGCTCGGGGACTGTCGTCGGTGCGGCGACGGTCGACGGTCAGCTGAGGTCGATGGCCACGACCGCGGCCTCGCGGGCGGCGGCGGCCACGTCGTGCCCCGTTGCGGTCGGCGCAACACCCAGGTCCGACCACGCCGACGGGTTGGTGTGCAGGTAGGCGACCATCGCCGCGTCCAGCGCGTCGCCCTCCAGGAAGGCCGCTTCACCCGACCTGTTTCCGCCGCCCAGGCGGACGCGCACCGGGGCCGTCCCGTCCGCGGGGATGGCCCGCCACCAGTCCTGCGACGCGCCCCCGAGCACGACCAGCCGGTCGCCATCGCGGTGGTAGCGCACCACCGCCGGGTCGGCACCGTCGACTGACACGATGAGCCACGCCCCCGACCGCAGGCGATGCAGGGGCGAACGGAGCAGCAGCGAGGTGAGGGCGGACACGTCGTGCAGGGTACGGCCGTTGCCGACCGTCGACCCGCTCAGCCGTACGCCAGCTCGATCGCCATCCCCAGCGCCTCGTCGAACATCGCCTCGGTCAGCCGGCCGGTGAAGGTGTTCTGCTGGCTGACGTGGTAGCTGCCCACCAGCGTCAGCCCCTCCACCTCGGCGACGGCACCGTGCCCGAACTGTGGCTTCGGGCGCGGCTTGCCGAGGAACATCCAGGCGCCGTCCCACGCGAACCGGCCGAGGCACAGGATCACCTCGGGCTGCAGCAGGCGCATCTCGTCGGCGAGGTACGGCGCGCACTCGTCGCGTTCTGCAGCCGTCGGCTTGTTGGCCGGCGGGGCGCACTTGACAGGGGAGGTGATCCACACCCGGTCCAGCTCCAGCCCGTCGTCGATGCTGACCGACTCGGGCTGGTTGGCCAGGCCCGCCCGATGCAGCGCCGCGTACAGGAAATCCCCCGAACGATCACCGGTGAACATGCGGCCGGTTCGGTTGGCGCCGTGTGCCGCCGGGGCCAGGCCGAGGACCAGCAGCTTGGCGGCTGGATCGCCGAACCCGGGCACACCCCTCGCCCAGTAGTCCTCGTCGGCGAAGGCCTTGCGCTTGACGCGACCGACCTCCTCCCGCCACTCCACCAGCCTCGGGCAGGCACGGCAGGTCGACACCGCCGCGCCGACCTCGGCAAGGGAGGCATGGGCGGGTGGGGCGTCCTTGGGTGCGGGGTGGTCAGACGGGGTCACGGGTGCGGCCGCCCGCTGCGGTTCGCAGGAAGATCCATGCGCCGTAGGCAAGCACGAGCAGCGAGAACACGCCGCACACGCCACCCCACAACCAGTACGGGCCCAGCAGGGCGTCGGCGATCGAAGCCGAGTCGCTCCGGCCCACCCCGGCGCCGGTCGCTGCCGTCCGCGCGAACAGGTACTCCGACCGGGAGAAGACCGACAGGCCGAGCTGCACCGAGAGGAACACCAGCCACAGCTGCGACCAGTGGTGCTGCTTGATCCCCAGGGCGATGGCAAGGGAGACACCGGAGAGGCCCAGCGCGATCGCCCAGCCGACGAGGCTGCGCACCCAGAACGCGGCGGTGAGGATGCCGAGGATCCCGCCGATCAGCAGGAACCACCTGGCCCACAACCCCTTGCGACCGAACGTGAACCCGACGGCGGCGGCCACTGCCGGGCCGACCAACCCGCCTGCCGAGACGACCGCGCGGGCAACACGCCCGCCGCTGGTCGCCGTCAGCGCCACCCCCGAGCCGTCGCCGAAGATCCGCAGGCTCTCGAAGCTGCCGCCGACGAGGATGGCAGCCAGCCCATGGCCCATCTCGTGGACGTAGGTGGAGATCAGCAGAAGCGGGTAACCGACGATGTCGCCGCCCGGGACGACGTAGAGCACCGCGGTGATGACCAGTGACGCCAGCAACGTGCGTCGCGCCTGTGCCCCGGCGACCTCCTCGGACGCCTGCGGGAGCCCCCGCCCCGGAAGGGGGGCGTCAGCCATCGGGGAGGACTCGGACCATCACGATCGTGATGTTGTCCGGCCCCCCGGCCTCTCTGGCTGCGGTGATGACACCCTCGACGGCGTCCATCAGCGGCTTGTCGTGCACGATGCGTTCCAGCTCGGCGTCGTCGATGACCCCGTGCACCCCGTCGCTGACCAGGACCAGCTCGTCGCCGACCTGCAGGTCGACGTGCTCGCCGGCCTCCACGCCCACCTCCTCGGCCTGTCCGAGCGCCTTGAGGATCACCGATCGCTTCGGGTGGGTCCGCGCCTCCTCCTCGGTGATGACGCCCGCCTCGATGAGCGCGCCGACGTAGGAGTGGTCCGGCGTGACCCGTCGCATCGGGGCATCGCCCCGTTTGAGGTAGGCGCGCGTGTCCCCGACCTGGGCAAGCAGCATCGTGTCGCCGTGCAGCAGCCCGGCGGTGACGGTGGTGCCCATTCCCTCGCGTTCGGGTTCGTTGACGGCCCGCTGGTGGATGCGCTTGTTGGCCGCCTCGATGCTGTTGACCAGCGCGGCGTAGGCGTCGTCGGCCGTGGCGAAGGTCTGGATGTCCAGCCCGTCCATCTCCGCCACGAGCATCGACGACGCCACGTCGCCCGCGTTGTGGCCACCCAGCCCGTCGGCGACGACGAACAGGCGCTCGCCGACGAGGGCACGGTCCTCGTTTCGTTCTCGGACCAGGCCTACATCTGTGCGACCGAATGCCTGAATCTTCACGTGGCTCCATTGTGTACCGCACCGGGACGTTCGATGGGCGACTTGTCACCGTTTGGTCGCCCTCCGCGACCGCCGCGGATGTCACACGGCACGGCTACGCTGCCTCGGATGCGCCCTTCGTCGGACCGGATCTCCGCCCTGCGGAGGATGGCAGCCCCGGACCTGGCCGCCCTGCTCGGGCGGGTGCCTGCCCTTGCCGAGTCGCTGGACGGCACCGGTCCGCTGGCCCCCGGCAGCGACTACGACCTCGGACCGCTCGTCACCCGCTCCGACCGGACGTTGACCCACCTGGCCGTCCTGATGGCCTCCCCGAGGGGGGTGACGACCACCATCGGGTCGCTCAACCGCCTGGAACGCCAGCTGCTGCTCGTCGCCGCGCTCAACGACGGCGCCGTCGAACGCGAGCAGGTCGTCGCCGAGGCCGGCAACCATCGCGAGCTCGACCGGGCACAGGCCGCCCTGGCCCACCTCCTGCTGGCCCACCCCGCCTACGACGAGGGCGAGTGGCTGGTCCTGCGTCCGGGGGTGCTGCGCTACGTCCCGTTCCCCGGCATCCGCATGTACGACGCGCTGCAGTCGCTGTCGGGCTCGGACCTCGACCTGCTGCTGCAGCGCCTCGGCGTGGTCGACGACCTGCCCTACCGCCACGAGGACCGGCGACGGCTGATCGGTCGGATGATGCGTCGACGCGAGGTGGCACAGGGGATCCGCGACGAGCTCGACCCCG
Source organism: Euzebya rosea (assembly GCF_003073135.1). Taxonomy (NCBI): domain Bacteria; kingdom Bacillati; phylum Actinomycetota; class Nitriliruptoria; order Euzebyales; family Euzebyaceae; genus Euzebya; species Euzebya rosea. Next base: position 29,924 of record NZ_PGDQ01000011.1, on the reverse strand, counting down.
ACGCCCAACGGGTGCTCGACGTCCTCGTCGAGCACGGCAGCCAGCGGGTCGCCGACCTCGGCCTGCCCCCGTTCGACCCGTGGGACCGTCGGGGTGGACCGCTGCACGAGGTCGTCCAGCGCGGCATGGCCGGCGTCGACACGGCCAAGCAGCGGGCCCACGCCTGGCTCGACGTCGCCTACGGGCTGCGCGAGCGCATGTTCGACGACTGGCCGTTGTCGCCTCCGCCGGTCCAGCCCCAGCCGCTGCACGACCCCGGCCCCCGCACCCCGACGGTGCTGCGCCGGCTGCAGATGCTGCTGGAGCTGTGGGCCGGCGAACCCGCCCCGGGCCTTGCGTCCGGTGGCCTCGGCGTGCGTCCCATCCGGGCTGCGGCCAAGGGGTTCGGGGTCACGCCGGAGTCCATCGGCCTGCTCGCCCACCTCGCCATCGACCTCGGCCTGCTGGGGCAGACCGAGGAGGGGGAGTGGGCCCCGACCCCCGCGCTGCCCGGCTTCCTGGCGCGTCCGCCCGCACAGCAGTGGTCGGCCCTCGTCACCGCCTACCGCCAGGCGTCGACCTTCGACGAACACGAGGGCCTGCCGACCCGGTGGACGGGGGAGATGGTCTGGCCGCCACCGATGGCGCAGCGACGGGTCGTCCTCGACGTGCTGTCCACGCTCGAGGAGGGCACCGGCGTCGACGACGAGACGCTGGTGGAGCTGTGCGACTGGCGCTCGCCCGAGGCGCTCGGCCGCCACGGCGCCGAGCAGATCATCGCCGCCCTCCGCGTCCTCGACCTCGTCCCCTCCACCGGTGCGGTGGGCCTGACCGCCGCCGCCCGGGCGCTGTGGGACGGCGGGGTCGAGGCCGCGGCACGGGCCCTCGGCCCGGTCGCCGAACAGATCGTCGTGCAGGCCGACCACAGCGTCTTCGCCCCGCCCGGCCTGTCCCCGCGGGTGGCCGGTCAGCTGGGCGCCATCGCCGAGCTCGAGTCCGACGCCGGCGCACAGATCTGGCGCATCACGCCGAAGAAGGTGGCCGAGGCGCTGGCGGACGGTCGTACCCGCGACGAGATCGTGACGTTCCTGACCGAGACGTCCAGCGTGCCCCCGCCCGGCAACGTGCTGGTCACCATCGACGACGTGGCCGCCCGCCACGGTCGCGTGCGGGCCGGGGTCGTCGGGTCCTACCTGCGTGGGGACGATCCGGCGGACGTCGCGGCTGCCGCGGCGGTCTCGACCGCCAAGCTGCGGGTGCTCGCACCGACCGTCGCCGTCAGCCCGCTGTCGCGGGAGGCGATGATCAAGGCCCTGCGGACCCGCGGCATCATCGCGGTGGCCGAGGACGGCGACGGTGCGCTGGTCCCCCCGCGCCGCACCAGCGGGGTGGCGCTGGACGACACCGGGCTGCCGCCCGAGGTCGACCGGGGCGCCACCCCCGACACGATGGCGCTGGCCGAGGAGCTGCTGGCAGCCGAGGGGGCGTCCCGATGAGCCTGCTCGGTGGGCAGGCACCGGCCATGCCCGACCCGACCAACCCGCTGATCGTGCAGGCCGACCTGACGGTGCTGCTGGAGACGGCCGCGCCCCGGGCCGCCGAGGCCCGTGGGGCCCTGTCCCGCTTCGCCGAGCTCGACAAGGCGCCCGAGCACATCCAGACCTACCGGATCACCCCGCTGACGCTGTGGAACGCCGCGGCGTCCGGGCTGACGGCCAGCGACGCCACGACGACCCTGACGAGCTTCGCCAAGTATCCGGTGCCACCGGCGGTGCTGACGGAGGTCGCCGAGCAGATCAGCCGCTACGGCCGGCTTCGGCTCGTGCGTGACTTCGACTCCGGCGGACTGGCCATCACCACCGACGAACCGTCGTTGCTGGACACCCTCGTCGCCCACGACCGGGTGGCGCCGCTGGTCGGCGACCGGCTGGACGGCAACCGCTTCGCCGTGCGCATCGGCGACCGTGGGGCGCTGAAGCAGGCGCTGGTGACCCTGGGCTGGCCGCCGTCCGACGAGGCCGGCTACGACGACGGCGCACAGCTGCCGATCGACCTGACCTGCGAACCGCGGCCGTACCAGGGAGATGCGGTGGCCTCCTGGTGGGCCGACGGGTCCGCCGCCGGCGGCAACGGCGTGCTCGTGCTGCCGTGCGGGGCGGGCAAGACCATCATCGGCCTGGCCGCGATGGTGCAGGCCGGCACCAAGACGCTGGTCATCGCGACGTCGGTGATGGCGGCCCGCCAGTGGATCAACGAGGCGATCGACAAGACCGACCTGACCGCCGACCAGGTGGGGGAGTACTCCGGCGAGACCAAGGACGTCAAGCCGCTGACCGTCGCGACCTACCAGATCCTCACCTGGCGCCAGCCCGGGGTGGCCGAGGACGCCGACGAGGAGCTGGCCCACCCACACCTGTCGTTGTTCAACCGCGAGCCGTGGGGCCTGGTCGTCTACGACGAGGTCCACCTGCTGCCCGCCCCGGTGTTCCGCGCCACGTCGCGGATCCAGGCGATCCGCCGGCTGGGCCTGACCGCGACGCTGGTCCGCGAGGACGGCCGCGAGGAGGACGTCTTCTCCCTCATCGGCCCCAAGCGGTACGACGCGCCGTGGAAGGTGCTCGAGGCGCAGGGCTGGATCGCCCCGGCGACCTGCACCGAGGTCCGGGTCGACCTGCCCGAGGACCTGCGGATGGCCTACGCGACGGCCAAGCCGCAGCAGCGGTACCGGCTGGCGGCCACGGCGCCGGCGAAGCTGAAGGCGGTCGACCGGCTGGTGCAGCGCCATCGCGGCGACCGGATCCTGGTCATCGGGCAGTACCTGGACCAGCTCAAGCAGGTCGCCCATCACCTCGACGCGCCGCTCATCACCGGCCAGACCTCCCAGACCGTCCGGGAGGAACGGTTCAACGCCTTCCGGGACGGCGACCTGGAGCTGCTGGTCGTGTCGAAGATCGCCAACTTCTCCATCGACCTGCCCGAGGCCAACGTGGCCATCCAGATCTCGGGTGCGTTCGGGTCGCGGCAGGAGGAGGCGCAGCGCCTCGGCCGGATCATCCGTCCCAAGGCCAACGGCGGGCAGGCCAGCTTCTACACGGTCGTGGCGCGCGAGACGATCGACGCCACGTTCGCCGCCAACCGCCAGCGGTTCCTCACCGAGCAGGGCTACGCCTACGACATCACCGACCTCGCGGGGTTGTAGGCCCGGAGGTGCGGGCCCGGCCCGCTCGGTGGTCGGTCTGGCCGTTGTCGTGGGTGCCCCCTGCGTGTGGTCGGTGTGGTCGGCCGTCCCGGGCGGTGTGGTCGGCGCGGTCGACCCTCCCGGGCGGTGTGGTCGGCGTGGTCGGGCGGTGTGTGCATTGCCCACCTTCCGGCGCAGTCCATGCCGCCCACCCTGGCCGGGCGTGTGCCCTGCCCGCCCGCTGGGGGCGTGCATCGCGCACGGTGGCCGGGGATGGGTGCGTTGCCCACCCGCCGGGGCCGTCCATGCCACACGCCGGGGTGGCTCGGTTGGGTGACTGTGGTCACTTTGGCCTAGGTTGCGCCCATGAAGATCACAGAGCTGTTCAGGGTCGAGGGCAAGGTCGCGGTCGTCACCGGCGGGTCGCGCGGGATCGGGAGGATGATCGCCGAGGGCCTCGTGTCCAACGGCGTGAAGGTCTACATCACGGCGCGCAAGGCCGAGGCGTGCGACGCCACGGCGGCGGAGCTGAGCGAGATCGGGGAGTGCATCTCCATCCCCGGCGACATGTCGACCGAGGAAGGCGTCACTGCCTTCGCGGCCGCGGTGTCGGCGCGCGAGGACCGTCTGGACATCCTGGTCAACAACGCCGGGGCCGTGTGGGGCGCGCCGATCGGGGAGTTCCCCGAGGAGGGCTTCGACAAGGTGCTGGCCATCAACGTCAAGGCGCCGTTCATGCTGACCCAGGCGCTGCTGCCGCTGCTGAAGGCGTCGGGGTCGGCGGAGGACCCCGCCCGCGTCATCAACATCGGGTCGATCGACGGCCGACGGGTGCCGGACACGCCCAACTACTCCTACTCCGCCTCCAAGGCCGGCATCCACATGCTGACCCGCCACATGGCCCACCACCTGGTCCACGAGGACATCACCTTCAACGCCATCGCGCCGGGCCCGTTCGAGTCGAAGATGATGGCCTACGCACTCGATGACCCCGAGACCCGGAAGGTGATCGAGGGTGTGGTGCCGCGCGGCCGGATCGGCTCCCCCGAGGACGTGGCGGGGACGGTGCTGTACCTCTCCTCCCGTGCCGGGGCGTACCTGACCGGCGCGATCATCCCCGTCGACGGCGGCATCTCCACCCACGGCTCCGGCTGACCCCACCCGGCGGCCGCCCGCGGTGTCGGCCGCCCGCGGTGTCGGCCGGGCCGGTGTGTCGGCCGGGCGGGCGGTGTCGGCCGGGCCGGCGTGTGCGATCCACACCCCCCTGGGCAGGGGATCACACACACCCTCGGCCACCGTGTGCGATGGCCGCCCGCAGGGGTGGGGGATGCCACACGAGGGCGGAGGGTGTGCGGCATGCCCGCCCGGAAGGGGAGGGCAACGCACACGCCAGAGGAGGGGAGGGGGCGCACAGGACCGAGGGTGGTGTGGCATGCCCGCCGGCAGCGGTGGGGGAACGCACGCGCCAGGGGGAGGGGGGGCGCTGGGGGAGGCGTGGTCAGCCCGTGGAGGGGGCGCTGGGGGGAGGTGTGGTCAGCCCGTGGAGGGGGCGCTGGGGGAGGTGTGGTCAGCCGGTGGAGGGGGTGCAGGCCAGCGCGCTGACCAGCAGCTCGGCGGCGGCGACGTGCACGTCGGCATCCGTCGAGTCGAGCATCAGCGTGTAGCCGGTGTCGCCGCAGTCGAACGCCGTCACGGGCAGGCCGTCGGCCTCCACGTAGCGGGCGACGCCGTCGGCCACGGGCACCTCCACCCCCTCGGTGAGGAGTGACCCGCCGACCAGCGAGGGGCCGGCGAAGACGTACACCTCGGGGCCGCTGTCCCACTCGAACCCGGTGGAGGCGCCGGACCCGCCGTGGGACGGCTCGCCGCAGCACTGCACCAGGCCGAGCGCATCGATGGCCGCCCCCACCCTCGCCTCGCGGATGGACTGCCACCGCTCGATCGTGGAGCCGTCGTCGGCGGTGAACGACGTCGGCACCCCGGGCGGACGGGGCTGGCATCCCGCCGCCAAGGGGAAGGCCGCGACCGAGTCCGGGTCGCTGCCGCCGGCGCCCGGTCCCGTCGTGGTGACCGACGCGTCCCCGCAGGTGAAGGCGAGCATCCCGCTGTCGTCCAGCACCGCGGCCTCCCCGTCGGCCAGCGGCACGATCTCCGTGTCGCCGTCGACCACCCAGCCCGGATCGACCCCCTCGTGGGCCACGCTGACCCACACCGCCGACGTACCGACGCCGGGAGGGGTGTACGTCACGGTCGTGCTGACCTCGTCAACGGTCCGTTCGCCCAGCGCCAGGCCCCCGGCTTCGACGGCCGCGAACAGCCCGGCGGCCACGGGTTGCTCGCCCGTGGCAACCGCCGGGTCCTCCGCCCCGGTCTCGACCGTCGAGGGGGTCGGGGAGGGCACGGGGGTCGAGGAGGCCGGGGTGGCGGGTCCTCCCGGCCCGGGTGTGGCGGCGGCAGTCGCCGCAACGCTGTCCGGATCGCCGTCCGGGCTGTCGATGGCCGCGTCACCGCCCGTGGTCCGCAGCCCGCTGACCACCCCCACCGCGACGAGCACGACGACGCTGGCCATCAGCGCGACCGTCGCGCGACGCTGCCGCCGCTGCGACGACGCCACCCGGGCGCGGACGTCCTCGACCCCGAACGACGGATCCGACGGGTCGACGGCGCGGTGGAGCAGGTCGGTCAGGTCAGGCATCGGTCGCCACCTCGGCTGGTCGGGCCGGGCCGGGCTCGTCCACGACGAGGCCCGAGCGGCGGAGCGCGGTGATGGCCTGGCTGGTCAACGACTTGACCGTCCCCTCCGCGCAGGCCATGACGTCGGCGGTCTCGGCCACGGTCAGCTGGGCGTAGAAGCGGGCCAGCACCACCTCGCGCTGCCGTGGGGTCAGCTCGGCCACCGCCGCGCGCACCGCAACCGCGTCCGCCGAGTCATGGTCGACGACGACCCGCGAGGCCATCGAGGACACCCGGGCGTTGGCTCGCCGCTCGGCCTGCCGTCGACGGAACCCCGACCGTGCCAGGTTGAAGGCGCACCGGTAGGTCCACGCCCGTGGATGGTCCAGCTGCCCCCACCGCTGCCAGGCGCGGACCAACGCCTCCTGGGCCAGCTCCTCCGCCGTGGCTCGCTGGCCGACGTACAGCTCGAGCGTGCCCACCAGCGGGCCGCGCACGTCGGCGCAGAACGCCTCCGGCGTGGCCCAGCCCCCTTGCTCGTGTCGTGTCATCTCACCCCTTGGGACGCACGAGCGGCCCGGTCGGTTCAGACCGGGTAATGACGACCTACTTGATGGCCTTCCTGCCCGCGTCGGTCAGCCGCAGGTCGTGCGTCAGGTAGCCGGCCGTGAACAACGTGTTCACGAGGTCGTAGGCCTCCATGAACGTCAGGCGTGCCTCGATCGCGGCCGCCTGCACCGTGGGGACCTCGTGCCGTTCCTCGATGCGCCCGAAGGCCTGCAGGAGGAGCTTGTCGTGATCCGTCGTCGTACCAGTCATCGACGGCAGGATACGCGACCGTGTGCCCAACCAACGAGGCGAGGCCGCCCCGTCATCAGCTTTCGCTGGGCGCGTCGACGATGAGGCCGAGCTTGCGCGCGCACTGCGGCCACGCCTCCCAGCCCTGGATCTGCCACAGCAGGGTCCCGCGGTAGATCTGCTCCTCGCGGGTGTGCTCGTGGGGCAGGCCGGTCCCGCCGACCCACGCCCACGACTCGGGCAGGAACTGGATGCCGCCGTAGTAGCCGTTGCCGGTGTTGATGTGCCAGTCGCCGGAGGACTCGCACATCGCCAGGTGGTCCCACACGTTCTCCGGGGTGATCCCGGCGGGCGGCACGATCGTCTGGCTGTTCGGCAGGCGCGGGTCGGGGACCTCCTCCGCCTCCAGCCCGGCGTCCTCCAGCGCCTCCACGGTCGCCGTCGGGCTGGCCTCGTCCTCGAGCCCCACGAGCAGCCGGGCGGACGCCCCGGTCACCGGTAGCGTCGACAGCTGGTCGGCGTGCACGATGGCGTCGGCCACCGGCGGTGTGCCGTTGGTCGCGAACGCCCCGACCCGGATCGGCGTCTGCACCGCGCCGACGCCGAGCATCGACCCGAGCTCCACCTCGTGGACCGTGCCGAACTCGTGGGTCACCGCGACGTCACCGGCCTCGATGCGGCTCCACAGCGGTTCGTGGTCGGCGGTGGCCTCCGGGGTGAAGGGGCGGAACTCGTCGGGGTCGACCCCGGCCACGTCCGCCTCGACGCCGCCCAACGTGGTCGTCACCAGCTGCACTCGCGCGACGTGGACGACCCCGTCCAGGCCGTCGAGGACCTCGCGGGCGACGGCCTCGGAGGTGTCGTCGACGGCTACCGTCACGGCGGCCCGGGTCGTGGAGTCGACCGGCACGAACGGCTCGTCCGCCGCCCCGACGACCGTCTGCATCGTGGCGACGGGCACCGGGGTGCCGACCGGTTCGGGGGTGGCACGGACCGCCTCGGGCACCACGGGCGGTGCCGCGACCTCGGTGGGCTCCGGCCGGTCCACCACGACCACGGCCTTGTCGGCCGCGGCGGTGTCGTCGGCACGGCGTGCCTCGGCCGTCGAGCCGCCCACCGCGAGCAGCACGACGATCACCGACGCCAGGGCGGACCGCACTGCCGGCCGCGGCGCCTCGAGGGCATCACGCACGCGAGCCACGGTACCGCTCACCCACGGCGACAAGCGGACGAGGGTGCGACCGGGGGGTGCTGCGCTACGCTCGCGTGCTTCCCTCCCACCGGGGGGAGGCATCCCGCCGAAGCCGAGCCAACCCATGTCCTCCACGTCGTCGTCGCCACTGCGACGCCTCCTCCGCCGCCCGCTGTTCCGCCGCTGGGCGGTCGTCAACCTGCTCGCACGCCTGCCGATGACGATGAACCTGCTGGCGCTCGTGCTGGTCGGCGAGGCCGTCACCGGCTCGCTGGCCAACGGTGCGTCGCTGGCCGGCATCGCCACCGTCTCCGCCGGACTCGCCGCCCAGTGGCGTGGTCGCATGCTCGACCGCGTCGAGCTGCGTGACGGGCTGCGGCGCCATCTCGGGCTGTCGGCCATCACCGTCCTCGCCCTCCTCGGCGCGGCCGCAGCGGATGCCCCGTTCGCCGTCCTCGCGGTGCTGGTGGCCGTCCAGGGTGTGGCCTCGGCCGCGATCCTCGGGGCCTTCCGGACGTTGCTGGTCGAGTGCGTGCCCAAGGAGGACCTCGAGCCGGCCAACGCCCTCGACGCGGTCTTCGTCGAGGTCGCCTTCGTCGCCGGCCCCGCGGTCGCCGGTGTCCTCGCGCTGGCCGTCGGCCCGCTCGGCGTGCTGGTCACCATGGTCACCTCCTTCGTCGTGGCCGCGCTGATGCTCGGTGGCCTGCCCACCCGCGAACCAGCCGAACCCGGGGCCACGCGCGGCCCGGCACCGCTGCGCACCCGTGGCGCCACCGCCGTCTACGCGCTGGTCTTCGCCACCGGCCTGCCGCTCGGGGCGTGGGAGGCCACGATCCCGGCCCGGATCGAGGCGTTCGGCATGGACCCCGCCAGCGCCGGCCCGCTGATGGCGCTCGCCGCCCTCGGCAGCGGGATCGCCGGGCTCGCCGCAGCCAACCTGCGGGATCCGCTGCGCTACGGCCGCCTGATGGCCAGCGCCCTGCTCGTCGCGTTCGGCCTCCTGATCCTGCCGACCGCCCACGCCACCTCGCTGCCCCTCCTCGGCCTGGCGATCTTCGGGTTCGGCCTGCCGATCGCCCCGCTCAACGCCCTGGCGGGCCTGGCCTTCCAGCGGACCGTCGCCACCCCCCGGCGTGCCGAGGGCTTCGCCCTGTACCCGGCGATGATCCTCATCGGTGCGGGCATCGGACAGACCGTCGCCGGGCTGCTGCTGGACCGTGTCGGCGCCGCGTCGCTCATCCGCATGCTCGCGGTGGTCCCGATCCTCGTCGCCGTCCCCGTCCTGGGTGCCGCGCTGCGACGCCGGTTGGCCGGCCTGCCGCCGGGCGTCGGCTTCGGCCACGACCCGACGATCGTGGATCCCGACAGCTGGCTCGTGGCTTCCCCGGAGGCCCACGTCGACGCCTCGGACACGGTTGCCGGCCACCGCACCGCACCGGTTGCGCCACGGGCCGACTCGAGAGAAAACCTGGATTCCGCGCAACCCTCGTGACGCACGGCACGTCTGAGGTTGGCGCCTGTCCACAGCACGGGGGCATCACCCCTCGTGGACAGGTCCACGCTGACCCCAGCCATCAAGGATCCGACCGTGAGCCACGCCACTGCCGTCCCGCGTCCGACCCGTCCCGCACCACGACGGCCATCGGCACTCCGAACGGCAGGGTTCGCGGCGGTGGTCCTGGCGCTGCTGCTCCCGCTGCTGACGGCCATCCCCTCGGCCGCGCAGGACGGCAGCAGCGCCTTCGATGGCGACCCCGCGACCACCGAGCGCATCCTCGCCGGGGACCCGGCAGCCGCAGCGCTGGAGGTGTCGCGGACCCGGTTCGCCGCCGCGGGGAGCGACGGCCGTCAGGCCAGCCACGCAGTCGTGGCGACCACCGATGCCTTCGCCGACTCCCTCGCGGGCGCTGCCCTGACCTCCGAGGGTCCACTCCTGCTGACCGGCCCCGACCGCCTCGCCGGCGCCACCGCCGCCGAGCTGGACCGCGTCCTGGCCGACGGCAGCACCGTCTACGTCCTGGGCGGCGAGGCGGCGCTGTCGCCCGCCGTGGCCGACGGCATCACCGCCCTGGGGCTCGTCGTCGTCCGCCTGGCGGGCACGACCCGCGTCGAGACGGCCCTGGCGGTCGCCGACGAGGTCCGTCGCCTCACCCCCTCCTCGGTGGTCCTCCTCGCCCGTTCCGAGGGTGCCGAGGGCAACCCGACCAGCGCCTGGGCCGACTCGATGACCGGTGGCAGCCTGGCCGCCGCCGCCCGGGTCCCGATCGTCGTCACCCCGACCGACGGGATGCACCCGGCCGTCGCCACGTGGCTGGAGGCCGTCCAGCCCGACCGCACCGTCCTGCTCGGTGGTGACGCCGCGCTGGCCGAGGCCGTCGAGGACGCCGCCCCGAACGCCGAACGGCTGCACGGCCCCGAGCGGACCGCCACCGCCGCCGCGATCGCCGGCTCGGACCTGTGGCCTATCAGCAGCACCCGCCGCTACGTCGTGCTCGACGGTGGCCGGGCCGACGGGTGGGCCTACGGCCTGTCCGGCGCCGGCATCGCCGCCGACGCCAGCGCCCCGCCGCTGATGGTCGTCGGCAACGTCAGCCCGTCGACCCGGCGCGAGGTGTCCACGTGTGGTCCGGCCGCCGTCGACCTCGTCCTCGTCGGGGACGAGACCATCATCGACGCCGCGATCGAGCAGGCGCTCACCACCTTCGACGGGCAGGCCTGCGCCAACGCGTTCACCAGGCTCGACCCCTTCGACTCGTGCACCGCGACGCTGGACTTCTTCGTGGCGGAGGGACTGGAGCGGGTCGGCCCCTACGGCCTGGACGGCTACTGGTACGACGCGCCGTTCCTCGAGGACGTCGCGGTCGGGCAGCCCGTCCCCGCACCCGCGCCTGCCCAGCCCGAGGAGGACAGCGGCGGCGACGCCCCTGCGGCTCCCGCTGCGCCGCAGGAGGGCGCCGACGGTGGTGACGCCAGCGACGACGGCGGGTCGGTCGACGTGTCCGACACCAACGTGCAGGAGGTCGGCGTCGACGAGCCCGACTGGGTCAAGACCAACGGCGACGCCGCGTACGTCAGCAACGGGCGCGAGGTCGAGGTCATGGACCTGACCGCGGGCGAGGCGCCGGTGCACGTCACCTCCCTCGCCGTGCCCGGCGAGGTCTGGGGCCACGACCTGCTGCTCGACGACGACGTCCTGCTGGTGCTCAGCCGTGGCGACGGCTTCGTGTACCCGGTCGACAGCCCACCGGCCGAGACCGACTTCATGCCGCCGTACTACTACCCGGACCCGACCACCCGCATCGCCCGGTACGACGTGTCGACGCCGACCGCGCCGGTGCTGCTGGACGACACCGTCATCGACGGCGACTACCGCTCGGCCCGCATGGTCGACGGCACCGTCCGGTTGGTGACCTCCTCCAACCCCTCCGGCCTGCACTTCGTCTACCCCGCCGACGGCAGCCAGGAGGCCCACGACGCCGCGATCGCCCACAACCGCCGGGTGATCGAGGAGTCCACCATCGACCAGTGGCTGCCCAGCGTCGGCGAGGGCGAGGACGCCCGTCCGGCCGTCGACTGCGATGCCGTGTTCGCCCCGCCCGGCTTCTCGGGCATGGCCACGGTGCTGGTGTCCACCATCGACGCCGCCAGCTCCGTCCAGCCGACCTCGTCGGCTGCGGTCCTGGCCAACGCCGAGACCATCTACGCCTCGAAGGACCGTCTGGTCGTCAGCTCCAGCCAGTGGGGGGTCTGGAGCGACGCCCAGCCGGAGGCCGTCACCACCCAGCTGCACAGCTTCGACATCAGCGACCCGGCCGCCACGACCTACGTGGCGTCGGGCGAGGTGCCGGGCTACGTCCTGAACAGCTTCGCCCTCAGCGAGCGCGACGGCTACTACCGGGTGGCCACGACCACCCAGCCGCCGTGGCTCGGGGACCAGGCGCCCGCGACCGACAACGGCGTGACGATCCTCACCGAGGGGGGCAGCGAGCTGTTCGAGACGGGCAGGGTGTTCGGGCTCGGCGAGGGCGAGCGCATCTTCGCCGTCCGGTACCTCGGGGACATCGCCGCGGTCGTGACCTTCGAGCAGATCGACCCGCTGTACCTGGTCGACCTGACCAACCCCCAGGCCCCGCGGGTCACCGGCGAGCTGAAGATCCCCGGCGTGTCGCGGTACCTGCACCCGCTGGACGAGGACCACCTGCTGGGCGTCGGACAGGACGGCGACGACGACGGTCGCCTCACCGGCCTGCAGGTCAGCCTGTTCGACATCTCCGACCGGGCGAACCCGACGCGGGTCGACTCCCTCGAGTTCGGCCCCGGCGACTCGCCCGTGGAGTGGGACCACAAGGCCTTCCTGTTCTGGGCACGCCTCGGGCGAGCGTTCGTGCCGAGCACCCTCTACGGCCCCGACTACTCTGGGTACCGCGGCGGGGTCCAGGCCATCGACGTGTCGACGACCGACCAGACGCTGACGCTGGCGGGCGAGGTCACCCAGCCGACCCAGCAGGGTGGGTACAGCCCGGCGCCCGACCGGACGTTCGTGGCCGACGGGACGCTGTACACGGTGTCCTACCGCGGCCTGTCCGCCCACGACGTCTCCAGCCTGGCCGACCTCGGCTTCGCGGAGTTCCCCGGCACCCAGGACGAGTGCTGCGTGGTCATCGACTGACGTCGACCGCCATCGGTCCCCGCTGACGGGGGACGGGGGAGGGCCACGGGCCCTCCCCCGGTGGTCGGTGGCGGTAGCATCCCGGCCCGCCGACCGATCAGGGAGAGGGCCGACCGACCATGGCCGAGGACACGTTCGACCGCACCCGCTCACGGGCGTTCTCGCAGCGCCTGATGTCGATGTACGGCGAGGCGATGTTGACCAACGCCATCGCCCTGGGCGCCCGCACCGGCCTGACGGCGGCGTTCGCCGAGGCGCCGGGGACGTCGGCGGAGATCGCCGCCCGGGCGGGCATGCACGAGCGGTACGTGCGCGAGTGGCTGCACGCCCTCGTCGTCGGCGGCGTCGCCGAGCACGCCGACGGGACGTTCTCCCTCCCTCCCGAACACGCCATCTCCCTCACCGGGGACAGCTTCCTCAACACCACGGCCATCGCGGCCATGGCCGCCGCGGCAGGCGGCAACCTGGACGGCCTTGCCCACGCGTTCACGACCGGCGAGGGCACCCCGTTCCACGACCAGGCCGGCGACATGCCGGCGATGATGGACCGGCTCAGCCGGGCCAGGTACGAGACGTTCCTGATCGACAGCTACCTGGGGCAGGTGGACGGGCTGGCCCAGGACCTGGACGCCGGCATCAGGGTGGCCGACATCGGGTGCGGGACGGGCCGGGTCGCCCTGCTGATCGCCACGGCGTTCCCCGACAGCCGGGTCACCGGCATCGACCTGTCCGCCCCGTCGATCGCCACGGCACGCGCAGCCGCCCGGGACGAGGGCGTCGACAACGTGACCTTCGTCGAGGGGAGGATCGACCAGCTCGACGGCCCCCAGGACCTGATCACGGCCTTCGATGTCATCCACGACCTCGGGCACCCAGCCGAGGCGGTCGCCCACGTGCGGTCCTGCCTCGCCGACGGCGGCCGGTTCGTCATGTGCGACAGCGCCGCCCCGGCGTCGCTGGATGCGCAGGCCGAGCTGCCGTGGGCGCCGATGATGTACGGCCTGTCGATGTTCGGCTGCGTCGGTACCGCCCGGTCCCAGGGAGGGGAGGGACTGGGCAACATGTGGGGGCAGGACGCCGCCGTTGCGCTGCTGCGGGATGCCGGTTTCGGCGACGTCGAGGTGCTGCCGGCCAAGGGCGACCCCATGAACGCCATCTACGTCGCCACCGGCTGACCGGGGCGACGACCGCGGGCTACCGGCTGCGGGACCGCTTCTCTGCGTACATGGATGCGTCGGCCCGTTCCAGCAGTGCGGTCGGCGTGTCGCCCTCCCGGGGGACCGACAGGCCGATGCTCGCCCCCAGCGGATGGGGCAGGCCGGCCAGCGCCCGCCGCAGCTCGGGGATCAGGGCCTTCGCCTGACCCCCACCGTCGGGACCGGCGGTGACGACCACGAACTCGTCGCCGCCGAGGCGGCACACGAGGTCGCGCGGACCCGAGGCCGCACGGAGCGCATCGGCGCAGCCGACCAGGGCCATGTCACCGACCCGGTGGCCGAGGGTGTCGTTGACGGCCTTGAAGCCGTTGAGGTCGAGGTACAGGAGGCCGACGTCGGGGACCACCCCGTCCTCCAGCAGCCCGTCGAGGTGGCGGAACAGGCCGCGACGGTTGCGCAGGCCCGTCAGCGAGTCGTGGATCAGGTGGAACGCCGCCCGTGCCTGCTGCAGGCGCCGGCGGGTCACGTCGCGCCCGACCGACATGAACCCCAGCAGCTCGTCACCGTCGAAGATCGCCTGGTCGGACCACTCGTGCCACGACGGTGCACCGGTGACCGTCCGGGTCTCGTGCTCGTTGCGGCGGGTGGGGTGCTCGGGTGTCAGCTGCTGCAGCTCCAGCAGGACCGTCCTGATGACGTCGCGCTCCTCCGACGGCGACAGGTCCACGAACGACCGGCCGATGACCTGCTCGGCGGGCAGGCCGTGGAAGTCGAGGTAGGCCTGGTTGGCGTAGTTGATCGTCCCGTCGACGCGGGTGCGGAAGACCATGTCCGGGAGGTCGTCCACGATGGCCTTGAGGGACAGCTGCTGCCAGAGGGCGTTGGAGTGGTCAGGCATCGATGCGCACCTCCTTGGTGCCGTGCTTGTGCACGAACATCTGGCGGTCCGCCTCGGCGATCAGCTGGGCCCACGACTCGCCGTACCGGGGGCTGGCCAGTCCGACCGACACCCCGACGGGATGGTCGAGGGTGTTCAGCGCCCGCATGATCTGGCGGATCCTGGCGATGGGGAGGGATGTCCGGTCGGTGCCGTGGAGGATGAGGACGAACTCGTCCCCGCCGAGCCGGCCGACGGCGTCGTCGGGCCGCACCACACCCTGGAGGACGTCGCCGACCGCGATCAGCGTGGCGTCCCCGACGTGGTGGCCGTGCCGGTCGTTGATCTCCTTGAACCCGTCGAGGTCGAGGTAGATCAACGTCAGCTCGGGGACCTCCTGCTCGGCCACGGCGTAGCATTCCGCCAGGTGCTGCTCGACGCCGTACCTGCTCAGCACCCCGGTGAGGGCGTCGTGGCGGATCTCGTGGGCAAGCTGCGCCTGCTCGATCTGGCGGGCGGTGATGTCACGGCCGGAGGCGATGACGCCGAGCAGCTGTCCGTCGTCGTCGAAGTGTGCCGTGTTGGTCCACTCGACGAACATCGGCTTCCCCCCGGGCCGGACCTCGGTGACGCTGTGCACCGTGCGGTTCTCCGGCGTCACGTCGGTCGCCAGCCGAGCCAGGAAGCGACGGGCAGTCCGGTGATGTTCCTCGGGCAGCAGGTTGACGAAGTCGGTGCCCACCAACGTGCCCGGGGCCGCCCCGTGGATGAGGTCGTGCGCACGGTTGGAGTACAGGAGGGTGCCGTCGGGAAGGAAGCAGACGAGCGGGTCGGCAAGATCGTCGATCACCCTGCGTATCGCGTCGTCCCCCCATTCGTCTTCAGTCAGCACTTCGCTCCACCTGTCCCGCTACGTCAGTTGCTGTTCGTACGAATCGGCGGGACGCAGCGCGACCTGAGCCGTCGGGCATAGGCTGCGCGGGACATGGACGAACCGGCATTCGCCGTCCCGGGGTTCCAGCTGCAGCAGCAGCTGGGGCGAGGGGGATTCGGCGTGGTGTACCTGGCGACGGCGACCCGGTCTGGACAGCCGCTGGCCCTCAAGGTGCTGCACCGCGTGCTGGACGAGGATGCTGTGCACCGCGTGGCCGCGGAGGTGCAGGTCATGGGCACCCTCGCGTGGCACCCGGCAATCGTCGCCATCATCGACGCGGGCGACGTCGACGGCCAGCCGTGGATCGCGATGGAGTACCTGGCTCGCGGGTCGCTCGGGGACCTGATGCGACGGGAGGGCGCGCAGCCCGTCGACATGGTCACCGCCGCCGGCATCCAGGCGGCCACGGGCCTGCAGGTGGCGCACAACGCCGGGCTGCTGCACCGCGACGTGAAGCCCGACAACCTGCTGATCGCCGACGACGGGCAGGTCAAGGTGTCGGACTTCGGGGTGGCGCTGGCGGCAGGGGCCGCGGGACGTCGTCGCGGGACGACGGGGACGATCGCCTACAGCGCCCCCGAGCTGCTGGCCGGCGCCGGCGCATCGACGGCAACGGACATCTACGCGCTGGGTGCCACCCTCTATGCGCTGCTGACCGGCCAGCCCGCCTTCCATCGCGACACCGACGAGTCGCCGGCGGCGATGATGCTGCGAGCCCATCGCGACCCCGTGCCCGACCTCGCCGAGCAGGGGTTCCCCCTGCCCGTCGCCCGGGTGCTCCGCCGCGCGATGGCGAAGGCCCCCACCGACAGGCCGGCCAGGGCCGAGGACCTGGCCCGCGAGCTGCAGTCGGCCCGGCAGGAGCTCGGGCTCGCGGCCGTCCCGGTCGTGACCGCCGGTCGTCCCGCGTCCCCCTCCGCGTCGGGCCTGCCCGCCCCGGCAGCCGGCCTGCCCGACCAGCCACCGGCCGAGGCGCGGCGGAAGGCCCAGCGGCTGCAGCGCATCGTGGGGGGCATCGGTGCAGCTGCGGCAGCGCTGGTGGCCGTGACCTTCGTGGCCACCTCGTCCTTCACCGGGGGCGGTGACCCGGACGTGGGCAGCGACGCCGCCCCGGACGTGCTGCCGACCCAGCTCGGCGAGGCGCCCGACGCGGCGGAGGAGCTGCCGGACCTCCCCCAGACCGGTCCCCAGCCCGGCGACCCCGAGGACGACCCGGGTCAGGACGCGGCCGAGGCGCCGCCGGTGACGGCGACCCTCGAGCCCGCGCCCGCGCCGACCGTTGCCCCGGGCCCCCCTGCGCCGGCGCCACCACCACCGCCGCTGCCCACGACAGGCGACCCGGCCGCCGTCGCGGCCGTCACGTTCGAGGGAACCGCGACCGCGCTGGCCAGCGACGGCGATGTCATCTGGGTGTCGACGGCCACCGAGGTCGTCCGCCTGGCCGACGGGGGCCGGATTGCGACCCCCGTCCCGGACATCTCCGGCCTCGCCGTCAGCGGTGACCTGCTGGCGGTGCGGCTGCCGAACGGGGTCCAGGTCCTCGACGCGACGACGTTGCGGCCCGTCGGCGACGTCGTCCCCGGCGCGGTCGACGTCAGCCCGGCCACCGGCGGGTTCCTCCTGGCCGATCGGCAGGGCCTGGCCCGTTGGGTCGACGGGACGGTCGAGCGGGTCGTGGACCTGCCGGGAGCGACCCAGGTCGACAGCGCCGGGGACACCATCGTCGCCGCCACGACGGACGGCACCGTCGTCAGCGTGCGAGACGGCATCGTCGACCAGCTCGAGCAGGTCAGCGGGACCCCCGTCGAGCTGGTCACCGCCGGTCCCGATCGCGTGGCCGTCCTCACCGGCGACGGCCGGCTGCACGACCTCGTCCCCGGTGGTGCGGTTGTCACCACCGGAGCCACCGACGTCGCCGGGACCACCGACGGGCGGCTGTGGGCCGTGGTCGACGGTCGGCTGCAGCTGATCCGCCTCGACGGTGCCACCGCTGCGGTCGACACCGTCGGCGACGTCACCCGCCTGGCGACGACCGGCGCGGGCGTCGTCGTCGCCGAACCCGACGCCGCGCTGGTGGAGCTGATCCAGTGACGCAGCGGGTGAGCGGGACACCGACGCGCTAGCGTCAGCGCTGCCATGCACGAGATCCCCGGATACAGCCAGCTCGAGCCGATCGGTTCGGGTGGCACGGCCACGGTCTACCGGGCCACGCAGGAGAGCATCGGTCGCGAGGTGGCGATCAAGGTGCTGGCCGCGCCGGCGCTGGACGCCCGCACCGAGAAGCGGTTCACCCGGGAGTCCCAGGCGCTGGGGGCGCTCGGCTGGCACCCCAACATCGTGGTCCTCTTCGACGCCGGCCAGACGCCGAAGGGCATCCCCTACATCGCCATGGAGTACCTCGGCGGTGGGGCGCTGGGCGGCGACCAGCCCCTCTCCGCCCCCGAGGCGACCAGCGTCGGCATCCGGATCGCCGGTGCGCTGCACTGCGCCCACGAGGCCGGCGTGCTGCATCGGGACGTCAAGCCGGCCAACATCCTGCGCAGCGTCTTCGGTGAGGTGAAGCTGGCCGACTTCGGCATCTCCGGCCTGGTCGACGCCACCCACACCACGGGGGGAGGGATGACGCTGGCCCACGTCTCACCCGAGGTCGTCGAGGGGGGCACGGCGACGATCGCCTCCGACGTGTACTCCCTCGCATCGACCCTGTTCGAGCTGCTGGCCGGTCACGCCCCGTTCGTGGAGGGCGACGCTGCCGAGCAGCCGATCGCCATGCTGCTGCGCATCATCGATGCCCCGGCCCCGGACCTCCGGGCCCGAGGCGTGCCCGACCCGCTCGTCCGGGTGATCGAGCAGGGACTGGCCAAGGACCCGGCCCAGCGCCCCACGGCCGATGCGTTCGGCCGGATGCTCGTCGAGGTCGAGCACCAGATGGGCTGGTCGACCACGACCCTGCCCGTCGCGCCGACCCAGGCCGGCCCGGCGCCGCCGACCCACGAACGCCGGATGATCGACACGACCATCGAGTCCGGCCCCCCGCCACTGCCGCCGACCTGACCCGGGGTGCCTGGGCCTACAGGTCGTAGGTGGCGGCCAGCTCGGGGTCGCGGGAGCCCAGCTCACGGGCCAGCTCGAGGATGACGCGGCACTGCTTGACGCTGGCGTCGTCCTCCATCTTGCCGTCGAGCATGATCGCGCCGGTGCCGTCACCCATCGCCTCGACCACGCGCTTGGCGTGGGCGACGTCGGCGGGGTCGGGGGAGAACACCTTCTTGGCGATGTCGATCTGGACGGGGTGCAGCGACCAGGCGCCGACGCAGCCCAGCAGGTAGGCGTTGCGGAACTGGTCCTCGCACGCCTGGGTGTCCTTGATGTCGCCGAACGGGCCGTAGAACGGCAGGATCCCGTGGGTCACGCAGGCGTCCACCATCCGGGCGATCGTGTAGTGCCACAGGTCCTGCTGGAAGGTGGGGCGCGCGGCCTCGGGGTTGTCGGCGTCGGGGTCGGAGCGGACCAGGTACCCCGGGTGGCCACCACCGACGCGGGTGGTCTTCATCCGTCGGTTGGCCGCCAGGTCGGCCGGGCCCAGCGACAGGCCCTGCATGCGGGGCGACGCGCCGCAGATCGCCTCGACGTTGGCCACGCCGCGGGCGGTCTCCAGGATCGCGTGGACCTGCAGGGGGGTGTCCAGGCCGGCCTTCGCCTCCAGCTGGGCGAGCAGGCGGTCCACGTAGTGGATGTCCTCGGGGCCCTCGACCTTGGGCACCATGATGACGTCCAGGGCCTCCCCGGCCTCCAGCACCGCGGCGGTCAGGTCATCCAGGCACCACGGCGAGTCGAGGGAGTTGATGCGGGTCCAGAACTGCGTCTCGCCGAAGTCGTTGTCCCGGGCCACCCGGACCATCCCGGCGCGGGCCGCGTCCTTGTCGGTGGCGGGGACGCCGTCCTCGAGGTTGGCCAGCAGCACGTCGACGGTCGGGATGATGTCGGGGACCTTGGCCACCATCTTGTCCACCGAGGGCGGGAAGAAGTGGATCATCCGGGACGGACGGACGGGGATCTCGCGCAGCGGCTCGGGGGCGCCGACGGCGAGGGGGCGGAAGAAGTCCTTGGGTGGGCGCATGCCGATCACGCTAGGGCGGCGTCGCCGCCGGTGACAAACCGCGTCGGGGGGCGGATGGCACCGACGGCGACGCCAGTCAGCTCAGCTGCGGCCTGCTCGCGCGAGCGCGGTCCCGCCCAGACCCGCCCCGGCGAGGCCGACGACGAGTGCCGCCACGGCGAGGCCCGATCCGGTGCCGGCGGTGGTCGCCTCGTCAGTGGACTCGCCGGTGTCCTCGTCTGTGGTGTCCTCCGTCATGGCGTCCTCGGCTGCGGCGTCCTCGGTCGCGCTGTCCTCGGTCGCGCTGTCCTCGGTGGTGGCGTCCTCGGCTGCGTCGTCGTCGCTGGCGGAGTGGCCGTGGGCGTCGTCGGCGTCGGCGGCGACCAGCTCCACCATCGAGGCCGGCTTGTCCGCGCCCTCCCCTCCCGTCCATTCCACGACCTCACCGGAGTCGTAGGTCTGGATCGCGGCGAACCGCAGCGCGGTTGCCTCCTCGGGGTTGCGGGCGGAGAAGCGGAAGTCCTGGAACTGCCCCGGTTCGATCGCGCCGCCGGAGATGGTGATGACCGTCTCGCCGATCTCGATCTCCCAGCCGGGCACCGGCTCGTAGCTGTGGACGGTCAGCCCCTCGGGGATCTGGACCTCGATCGTGGTGGTGGAGGCGTCGTCGCGTTCGGTGGGCACGCGGACGGTGTAGACCCCGTAGCCGTTGGCGGTCGGGTTGTCGGTGCGGACCGTCACGTGCGCCAGCGCTGGACCGGTGAGGGACAGCAGCGCGACGACGGTCGCGAGGAGGAGCAGCACGAGGCGGCGGGACGTGGTGGAGCTGGCAGCGGTCATCGGTCGTTTCCTGGATCGGGTGGGGACCGTCGGGAAACGACTGGACCCCTCGTGGACTGTGTCGCCGAGGGGTCGATCGGTTGGCCGGGAGAGTTCCCGGCCGAGGTCATTGCGTGTCGAGCTCCATGGAGACGGAGTTCATGCAGTACCGCAGGCCGTTCGGTCCGGGGCCGTCGGGGAAGACGTGGCCGAGGTGGCCGCCACATCGGGCACAGACGGCCTCGGTGCGGACCATCCCCAGCGACCGGTCGGTGTGTTCCTCGACCGCGTCGGGGCTGATCGGTTCGGTGAAGGACGGCCAGCCGCTGCCGGAGTCGTACTTGGTGTCGGAGCGGAACAGCTCGGCCCCGCACCCGGCGCAGCGGTACACGCCCGGGTCCTTGGTGTCCCAGTAGGCGCCGGTGAAGGCACGTTCGGTGCCGGCACGGCGGAGGACCTGGTACTGCTCCGGGGTCAGCCGGCGACGCCACTCCTCGTCGGTGAGCTCGACGCGCTGGTCCGCGCCACCCGGCTCGGTGCTCGTCGGATCGACATCGGTCATGGGATGCTCCTCGTTGGTGGACGAGTGTGGGAGACCACACGGTACGAGCGTGGCCGTCTGCCACCATGACGAAACGATGACACGACTCGACTTCGAGGAGGAGAGGAGGAACGGACGGTGGGGGAGGCGACGGACGAGGACAGCCAGCCGCCCGAGGACTTCGGTGCGGCCGTGCGACAGGTCGTGGCCAGCCTGCGTCCCGGGGAGTGCGCCAGCTACGGCGAGGTCGCCGAGGAAGCGGGTCGTCCGGGGGCCGCTCGGGGTGTCGGCCGGGTGCTGCGTGAGTCCGACGGGTTGCCGTGGTGGCGGGTCATCCGCGCCGACGGGACGCTGGCCAAGGGGGACGACCAGGCTCGTCGGTTGGCCGCGGAGGGTGTCGCTATAGTCAACGGACGAGTTCGACCGGCGGGTCGCTGACGCGGCATCCCTCCCCCCGCCCGATCGGGTCGAACGGGTGTGCGCGATGGACTCCCTGGCGTTGTTCGACGATGACATGCAGGTCGCCGAGGCGGCCGTGCCGGTGCGCCCGGTCACCGACACCGTGATCCCGCGCCGCACCCCCATCGCCCGCAAGCCCGCCGAGGTGCCGCTCGGCCCGACGGTGCTCGCCGTCGACGGCAACTCCCTGGCCCACCGCGGCTACCACGCCTACGCCGGGCGACGCGACGACGGGGACCTGGTGGGGGCTGGCCTGTACGGCTTCCTCGCCCTGCTCGCGGCGGTGGTCGACATCGTCCGTCCCGCCTCGACCGTCATCGGCTTCGACTGCCGCAAGCGATCGGTCCGCAAGGAGGCGTGGCCGGCATACAAGGGGCAGCGGCCCGACAAGCCCGACGCGCTGGACGCGCTGCTGGACGAGATCCCGATGGCCCTGGACGCGCTCGGTGCCTGCGTGGTGACCCACGAGGGATACGAGGCCGACGACGTCTGCGGGTCGGTCGCCGCCACCGCCGAGGACGCCAACCGTCGCTGCGTCGTCGCGACGTCGGACCGCGACGCGTTCTCGCTGGTCAGCGACGCCACCTCGGTGCTCCGGATCCGCTCGGGCATGCACCGTGCCCAGCGCATGGACACTACGCGCTACCGCCGGGAGCTCGGTATCGCGCCCGGGCAGTACACCGAGTTCGCAGCGCTTCGCGGGGACACCAGCGACAACCTCCCGGGCATCAACGGCATCGGCCCGAAGCGGGCCAAGGACCTGCTGAACCGGTTCGAGACCGTCGAGGAGGCCGTCGCCGACCCGATGGGGTGCCGCAGCGTCCTCGGCCCCGAGGTGGGACAGGTCCTCATCGACGACCTCGCCTCGGAGGAGTCGGTGTTCAAGCGCAACATCGACCTGATGACGATCCACCGCCATCTCGGGGTCGACCTCGACGCCGGTGTCGCCGCCACGCCGACGACCACGATCGAGTCCTACCTGCGCGGCCGCCGCCTCGGCGGGCTCGTCGAACGCATGGTGCTGTGCTTCGGCACCGTCCACACCGGAGACGCCCCGCCGCCGCTGGACGACGCCGACGCGCCGCCGCTGCCGTTCTGAGGCTCCCGCGTCGGCCCGGTTGTCCACGAGCGTCGTCGATTGCCGCCACGCGTGTTCGTCGACATCGGTACAACCGTTTCGGTAGCCGACGACCGACGAGGAGCTGAGGATCGATGACGTTCAGCGGGTGGCCCGAATCGCTGGTGACGTTCTACTCCGAGCTGGAGGTGAACAACACCAAGGCGTTCTGGGAGGCCAACAGGCACGTGTACGACGAGGAGGTGCGTGCCCCGATGGAGGCCCTCCTCGCCGAGCTGGAGGACGAGTTCGGGACGGCGAAGATCTTCCGACCCCACCGCGACGTCCGCTTCAGCAAGGACAAGACCCCCTACAAGACCCAGGTCGCGGCAGCCTTCCACACCGCTGATGGCGGCGGCTTCTACGTCAGGGCGTCTGCGGACGGGTTGGGCGCTGGCGGCGGGTACTACCAGCTCGCCAGGGACCAGCTCGAGCGCCTGCGCCACGCCGCGGCGGACGAGGCGACGGGGGAGGAGCTTGCCGAGCTCATCCGCGCGACGGCAGGCAGGACGGGCGTCGAGGTCCACAGCGAGATGCTCAGGACGGCGCCGCGGGGATGGGACCGTGACCATCCCCGGATCGACCTGCTGCGTCGCAAGAACCTCACGTGGATGCGCGAGGCCGAACCCGGCCCCACCGTCCACACCCGCCGGGCGGTGCGGTTCGTCCGCGACACCTTCAGGCACGGCGCGCCGCTGCTGGCGTGGCTGGACCGCCACGTCGGTGCGTCGACCGAACCTCGGCGCCGCTGACCGTCGCGTCGGGAGGCCGGACGTCGCCTGCCGTTCCGGGCCCGGTGCGCCGGGCTCTAGGATCGGGGTTCCCGACTGCAGTCAGGAGCCACACCGATGGAGCCCTCCGAGGCCCGCGCGGATCCCTCGAACAGGGTTCGTGACCGGTCGCGAGTGCTGCTGGTCGAGGACAGCCTGACCGACGCGGCCATCGCCCACGGGATGCTCCCGGAGGACCGCTTCGAGGTCGAGATCGCCACCAGCCTCGCCGAGGCGATGGAGCTGCTGGAGTGGTCGCTGGACTTCGACGTCGGGATGATCGACCTGAAGCTTCCCGACGCAAGGGCGCTGGACGCCCCTCGCAGGCTGCTCGCCCACCCCAACGTGCCGCCGCTGGTCGTGGTGTCGGGCAGCATCGACGACCTGCTGGTGCGCGAGTCCCTGCGGCTCGGGGTGGACGACGTGCTGGACAAGGCGCACGTCACGACCCCCCAGGTGCTCGCTCGCGTCCTGTCCCATGCCGTCGACCGGGCGGCGTTCCGGACCGCGCTGGAGGCCCAGAACCGCGCGATCCTCGGCGGCAACACCCAGCTGCGCAAGATGGTGGAGCAGATCGCCCACGACCTGCGCAACCCGATGGTTGCGATGCGCGGCTACGCCAAGGCGCTGAACCGCGACGAGATCGACGAGGAGGTCCGCCAGCGCCTCCGGCAGGAGCTGGCCGCGGTGGCCGAGCGGTCGCTGATGGCCCTCGACGCGATGCTGATCGACATCGCCGACACCAGCGGACGCACCCGGATCAACGTCACCGAGATGGTCGCCTGGGCCCACGACATGCTCCACGAGGAGTTCGTCGAGTCCGGTGCATCGATCCTGCTGGAGGACCTGCCCGACGTCTGGGGTGAGCCGTCGTCGTTGCGGCAGGTCGTGCTCAACATCCTCCACAACGCCATCCGGCACTGCACCCCGGGCACACAGCCGCGGATCCGCGTTCGTGCCGAGCTCGTGGCGGAGGGCGAGCGAATCGTCTTCTCCGACAACGGTCCCGGCGTGCCCCGCGCGCAGCTCGAGCGGATCTTCGGCCTGGGTGATCGGCCGCCCGCCATGCCGGGTCACGCGGCGCTCGGGCTGGCGTCGGTCAGGGGTGTGATGACCCGCCACAACGGCACCGCCATCGCCCGGAACAACGAGGGGGGTGGCCTGGACATCGTCCTGACCTTCCCCCGTCGCCGCCCCGGTGAGGTCGATGTGGGGGACCGCGGCCGCTGACCGGTCCCATCGGTGACCACCGCACCCGAGGAGCCCGCGACCCGGGTATAGGGTGACGGCCTCCGTTCGGGCCGAAAGGGTTGTGCATGTACGACTACGTGATCGTCGGCGCAGGGTCGGCTGGCTGTGTCCTGGCCGGTCGCCTCAGCGAGGACGAGGGCGCGAGGGTGCTGCTGCTGGAGGCCGGCGGGCCCGACACCAACGCCAACCTGCACATCCCCGCGGCGTTCCCCAGCCTCTACCGCTCGCGCTGGGACTGGAACTTCGACACCGAACCGCAGAAGCACGTGCTGGATCGGCGCGTCTACTGGCCGCGCGGCAAGGTCCTCGGCGGGTCCTCCTCGATCAACGCCATGATCTACATCCGCGGTCACCGCGGCGACTACGACCGCTGGCGCGACCACTGGGGGTGCAAGGGCTGGGGCTACGACGACGTCCTGCCGTACTTCGTGCGAAGCGAGGACAACGCCTCCAAGCACGACCGGTTCCACGGCACCGGGGGGCCGCTGCACGTCAGCGACCAGGTGTCCCCACGTCCCATGACGCCTGCGTTCCTGCAGGCCGCCGCCGACGCGGGCCTGCCGATGAACGACGACTTCAACGGCGCGGAGCAGGAGGGGATCGGCATATACCAGCTGACCCAGCACCGCGGCCGACGGTGGAGCGCCGCCGACGCGTTCCTGGCACCGGCGAGGGACCGTCCGAACCTGGAGGTGTGGACCGAGTCGCCGGTGAACCGGGTGACGTTCGACGGGACCCGTGCCACGGGCGTGGAGGTGCGGCGACGTGGCCGGGTGGAGCACGTCGGGGCCCGCGAGGTCATCCTCGCCAGCGGCGCCATCGGGTCGCCGCAGCTGCTGATGCTGTCCGGTGTCGGGCCGGCCCACCACTTGGTCGACGTCGGCGTCCCGGTCGTCGCCGACCATCCGGGGGTCGGGCAGAACCTGCAGGACCACGTGATGGCCGGCCCGATCTTCGGCGCCCCGGGCGGCAGCCTCTTCGGGGCCGACGCGCCCCACCACCTGGCCAACTTCCTGCTGCGCGGCAAGGGGCCGCTGACCAGCAACGTCGCCGAGGCGGGCGGGTTCATCCGCACCGACCCGTCGTTGTCGATGCCCGACATCCAGCTGCACTTCGCCCCCGCGATCTTCGCCGACGAGGGGCTCCGCGAACCCGACGGGCACGGGCTGACCTGCTCCTCGGGGCTGCTGCGGCCACGGTCGGTCGGCCACATCCAGCTGAAGGGGACGGACCCTCGCTGGTCGCCGATCATCGAGCCGAACTACCTCGACGATCCCAGCGACTTCGAGGCGCTGATGGCCGGCTGGCACATCATCCACGACGTGCTGACCCAGCCGGCGCTCAACCCGTTCCGCGCCAACCGGATCGTCCCGCCGCCGAGCGCGACCAGCGAGGACGAGATCCGCCAGGCCACCCTGCAGCAGCTGCAGACGATCTACCACCCCGTCGGCACCTGCGCGATGGGCACCCACGAGGACGCCGTCGTCGATCCCGACCAGCTGCGCGTCAACGGGCTCGACGGCCTGCGCGTCGTCGACGCCAGCGTCATGCCCGACCTGATCGGCGGCAACACCAACGCGCCGACCATCATGATCGCCGAGAAGGCCGTGGACGCCATCCGCGGAGCCGCCTGAACCGAACAGCACGCAGCACCCCACCATCACAGGAACCGTCCATGACGCTCGCTGCCCGTGTCCTCCTCGTCGGATCGTTGCTGCTGGGAGGCCTCGTGGCCGTCCCGGCGGCGGCACAGGAACCCGCGGCGGAGGTGGACGTGGTCAACGTCGACTACGAACCGGCAGACGTCACCATCGAGCTGGGTGAGGTGGTCCGCTGGACGTTCGTGGAGGGCACCCACACCGTCACCGCCGACGACGAGCGCTTCGACTCCGGGACGCAGACGTCGAACACCACCTACGACGTGACGTTCAACGCCGTCGGCACGTTCGAGTACTACTGCGCGATCCACTCCTCGCCCGACGGCGATCGCCAGAACGGAACCGTCACCGTCGTGGAGCAGGGGGAGGGGCCCGGGGACCCGGAACCGACCGAACCGCCGAGCAGCGAACCGCCCATCGACGGACCGCTGGACGGCACCGACCCGATCGCCACGTCGCTGGCGTGGAGCGCGCGACTGCCCGACGGCGGCGCGACCACGGCCTTCGTGGGGACCGCGGGCGGCTTCGCGGACTCCCTCGCCTCGGGCACCGGGCAGGGCCTGCTGGATGCGCCGCTGCTGCTGACGCCTCGTGACACCCTCGACCCTCGGGTCGCCGACGAGCTGCGACGCCTGGGCACGACCCGGGTGATCGTCCTTGGCCTGGAGGCGGCCATCGGCGCCGAGGTCGAGCAGGCCCTTGCCGATGTCGTTGACACCGTCGACCGGGTCGGGGGGCCGAGCCGGCTGGAGACCGCCCGCGCGGTCGCCGACCTGCTGCTCGGGGACACCATCCCCGAGGTGCTGCTGGCCCGCGCGTTCGGCGAGGGGTCGGCGGCCTTCGCCGACTCCCTCGGGGCCGGCGCCCTCGGGGCCGTCCAGGGGACCCCGGTGCTGCTGGTCGGCGACACCGTCGACGACGGGCTGCGCACGTGGCTCGCCGACCACGGGGTCCAGCGGATCACGATCGTCGGCGGCACGGCAGCCGTCCCCGCCGCAGTGGAGGAGGACCTGTCCTCGGCCCACACCGTCGTCCGGGCGGCGGGGCCGACCCGTACCGCCACGGCCGCGTCGTTCATCGGGGCGTTCCCCGACGCTGCTGGCGTCGTGGTCGTCGAGGGATTCGGTGACACGGCATGGGCCAGCGGGTTCGCGGCGGCGCTGCACGCGCACGGCGGGCTGGTGCTGGCCGACGGTGGCCGTCCAGCCCTGCCCGGGGACACCGTCGAGGTCCTGTTCCGCCGCGGGCCGGTGGTCTGCGGTCCGACCCTCGCGGCCGACCTGTGCGGCCAGGCCGTGGCCGCGCACGGGCGCCAGGACCTGCAGAACCCCCTGATGGCGGTCATGGACGTCGGACAGGAGGTCGCGACCGACCCCGCCACCCCGGCAGCCTCGGGGGTTGCCAGGATGTGGCGTTCCGACGCCGGCGAGGACGCGCTGTGCGTCGATGCGGAGGTGTGGGACCTGTCCGGCCCGATCGTGGCCGCCCACGTCCACGTCGCCCCGCCGGGTGAGCCCGGCCCGGTCGCCGTGCCGGTGCACCTCGAGCCGGTCGCCGGCCAGGACGGTCGCGTGGTCGGCTGCTCGAGGGGTGGGGCCGAGCAGGCACAGGCCGTCGCCGCGCTGGTCGCCGACCCCGCCGCCCACTACCTCAACGTGCACACCGACCTGAACCCGGCCGGGGAGATCCGTGGCCAGGTGTTCCTCCCCGGCACCTCGCGCGTCGCGGCGTTGTCCGGGGCCAACGAGGTCCCGGGCCCCGGGCACCCCGACGCGACGGGTGCCTTCACCCTCCACGACACCGGGGTGGCCGACGAGCTGTGCTGGTCGATCTCCTGGGAGGGGCTCGACTCGCCGGTCACCGGCGCACACATCCACGCCGGGACCTCGACGGAATCGGGTGGAGTCGTGCATGCGCTGAATCTGGGACCCGGCAGCCGATCGGCTGGGTGTGACCGAGAGGTCGACCCATCGGTGCGCACGGCGATCCTCGCCGACCCGGGCGGTCATTACGTCAACGTCCACACCGAGGACTTCCCCGACGGCGCGATCCGCGGGCAGCTCACCTGATGCCACGCGGGCGGCTGGCGCTGCTGCTCGGCCCGGGCCTCCTCGTCGGCGGGGCCATCGGCAACGTCGTCGGTGTGGTCGGTGCACGGCGCACGGCCCGACGGTTGCGGTTGCCCCACGAGCTGGACGGGCTCGTCCCCCCGCCCGGCCCGGCGGTCGACACCACCCCGCTGCGCCTGCTGACCCTCGGTGACAGCGCCATGGCGGGCGACGGCATCCAGGATCCCGACCTGACCCTGCCCCGGCAGGTGGCGTCCCGGCTGGCCGAGGCGACGGGCCGCCCCGTGCACGTCGAGCAGCGGGCCGTCAGCGGCCACACGACCGTCGACGTGGCCGGCCAGCTGGTCCCCGCACCCCAGCCGGCCCCCGACGTGGTGGTGGTCTCCGCCGGGGTCAACGACGGCCTCAAGCGGCGGCCGCTGCGGACCATCCGTCGGGACACCGTGGCCATGGTCCACACCATCCGGGACGTCGCCCCCGACGCCCGCATCGTCCTCGTCGGCGCCCCGGACCTGCGGCATGCCCCCGCGCTGCCGCAACCGTTGCGTCGGCTGGTCGGGTTCCTGACCGGCCGGGTCGGGCGGGCGCAGGCCAGCTGGCTCGCCACACACGGCGTGGACGTGGTCGAGATCGGCACCCCAGCGAGCGACTTCGGCCCCGACGGCTTCCATCCCGGACCGACCGCCACACCCATGATCGCCGGGTGGATCGTGGACCGGCTCGCCTGAGGGTGGGCCGTCGGCGGTATCGTGCCCGCCGTGGCGTACCCCAAGAAGCTCCTGAACGACAACGAGTCCGTGGTGCTGGACCTGAACCCGCACTGGCGGATCTTCCTCGGGCCCTTCGCCCTCCTGGTGATCGCGCTGGCCCTTGTCGTCGTGGTCGTGGTGGTCGTGGATCAGGTCGACACCGTCTACGAGATCGCCTCGGCGGTCCCGCTGGCCTTCGGGCTCGCGTGGTTCGTGTGGCGCTGGATCGTGTGGCGCAGCACTCACTTCGTGCTGACCACCGACCGGGTGATCTACCGGTCCGGCGTCGTCTCCAAGCACGGCCAGAACATCCCGCTGGAACGCATCACCAACGTGGCGTTCAGCCAGACCGTCCTCGAACGGCTGCTCCGGGTCGGTGACCTCAGGATCGAGTCGGCGGGCGAGACCGGCAGCCAGACGTTCTCCGACGTCCTGAACCCCTCGATCGTGGAGAACCGCATCTACTCCGAGATCGAGAAGTCCAAGGAGCGTGACGACATGCGTGCCGCGCGTGCGGGCGTCTCGGTGGCCGACGAGCTGACGAAGTTCGAGCGGCTGCGCGCCCAGGGCACCATCTCCGAGGAGGAGTTCCAGGCCCAGAAGGCACGGCTCCTCGGCCAGTAGCGACCCGAACCGGCCGGCCGGGACCGGGGCGGGCGACTCAGGCGGCGGGTCGGGCCCATCAGTCCCAGCGGGGCCGCGTGTGCGTTGGACGCCCCGCGCGGGTGGGGATGGGGCACGGGGTAGGCGGTCGTGTGCCATGACAGGCCTCGGCGGGTGGGGGTCGGCCACGCCGCGAGGGGGTGGGTGCGTTGGACGCCCCCTCGGGACGGGGATCGCACACGCCGTCGGGTGGGGGTCGGCCACGCCGCCAGGGGGTGGGTGCGTTGGACGCCTCGTGCAGGTGGGGATCGCACACGCCGTCGGGTGGGGGT